>JAQTSL010000013.1 GCA_028711355.1 Rhodoferax sp. | reverse complement strand
AGGCGCTGGGCCAGGCCCTTCGTGTAGTCGCCCAAAGCCTTGATCTGGAAATCGATGGTGCGGTCACCCCGATCGGCACTGGCAATGGTGAAGGGATGCGCGCCTTCCTTGCCCTCAAAGGTCACAAACGCAAATTGTCCGGCCCGATGACCACGCCAGTTTTTATCAAGGCGGCAGCGCACCGCGCAGACATCACCCGGCAGTCGCTCGACCGACAGGATTTCGCCGCTGGCTTGCCGGGCGCGCCCGATGGCTTGGCGCAACGATTTCACCGCGCCATAAACCCCGCCCACCAACAGCGTGCCCAACACCAGTCCAATGGGCTGGAACCAATAGTCGGTGGGTACCAGCAGTGCGGCGTGAAAGGCCAGCATCAAATACAGCACCGGCATGGCCTGGTGCAGGATGCTCCAGGCGCGGTAGGGAAACTTCTTCCACAGCGTGATCGCCAGCATGGCCAGCACGGCGTAGATGGCCCATTCGCCCATGTCTTCGGCAAGCTTGCGCAGCACTTCCAGAAACCCGGTGAATTTTTCCTTGCCGACGCGGCCTTCACGGCCTGCCACGGCTTTCAGGATGTCGTCAGACATTTCGATCAGCCAGTGCGCAGCGGCAAACCCGACGGCGCCGATGCCAGCCCACTTGTGGGCGCGGTAAATCCGGTCCATGCCGCCCAGCGGCGACTCCAGCCACACCGGGCGGGTGGCCAGAAACATCACCAGCGACATCATCGCCACCGACAGCAAGCCGCTCAGGTGCAGCGCCTCCTGGCGCGCCAGCCACCAGGTGCTGGCGCCTGCCGGTGCCACGCTGGTAAAAACATCCCAGCCCCAGGCCAGGGTAACAAGTGACAGCAGACTCAAAATCAGGGTTTTCATGGCGGCTTTCCAGGGATGTACGGGTGCGGACAACCGTGCAGTGGCTCAGGGTTTGGTCGGGGTGGCGGCGCCCGGTGCGGGCACGAGATCGTCGCGGCAACGGCGTTCATTGCAGTCGCCCATCAGCCTTTGGGCCCAATTGCCGGACCGTTCATCGGCTTTTCGGGTGTCGCGCCGGCCGAGAATGTCGCCAGTCTGCGCGTTCACATACAGCTTGACGCGCTCGCCGTCCAGGCCGCTGGTACGCACCTCATAGTTGCCGCGTTTGCGCTGAATTTTTTCAACGTGCGGGTAACCCGCGGCATTGAGTTTTTGCACGACTTGCGGCACGCTTAACGCCGGTCCTGCGTCACGCCAGCCGTCGCCATCACTGTCGTCGTCGGCATGGGCGGGGGTCAGTGCCAGGTGGCTGGCCAGCAGGCAGGCAGCCAGGCCCAGCGTTGACAGAGTGAAAGATGAATTCATGATGTGCACCTGGGTTAACAAAGAGTGGTTTAGTGCAGCCGCCGGGTCATTGTCCGAAAGACTGCTTAATGTTTTCTTATCCGGTCCGTGGTGAAGGCGGTGTTTATTCGTCGTAGTAACCGCGCTCTGCGTCGCGGTGGCAGGCCAGACAGTTGGCTTTGGAGCGCACGTCCTTGTGCTGCCACTCCCAGGCCGGCACTTTGCGGTGCTCGTCCATCCATTTGGGCAACTCGGTGATGCGCTGCGGCGCACTGGCCACTGACACGCCGCGCAGCAGTTTGCTGCTGAAATTGCGCCCGCCGGTGTCGGCGGCGTTGGCTGTCAGGTAGGCCTCAATGCGGGCGGCGGTGGCAGCGTCGACGCTGGCATCTTCACCAAAGTGGTTTTGCAAATCAGCCATCATGCGTTTCCAGGAGCTCGCGGGCAGCATGGCGGGTGAGTAGGCCAGGTGACAACTGGCGCATTCTTCCTGGACCACGGCGTCAGCCACCGGGGTGTAAAAGTGGCCGCCACCGGCCTGGGCACGACCCAGCACAATGGCAAAGAAGCTGATGGCGACGACAGCCAGGGTCAAGGGGCGGTAGGGCAGGTTCATGGTGATTCTCCTTGAGGGGTGATGAAGGGGTGAAGGCCTGTACTGTGCCTGGCACTTGCTGCACACGACGTGAATCCAGCGTTCATCTGGCGTTCATGTTCCAGCCGCTATAAAGTGGGTCTATGCAACCCACGCACCCCCCCCATGTCTTGATGCCAGCGCACGGGCTGCGCCGCCGCATTTGGCCCCTCGTCATCGCGTGGCTCAGCGCCTGTGTACTGACTTTGGGCAGCGGTTTGGCGCGTGCCGACAGTGACCACGACCGCGCCCGCCAGGCGCTGCAGGCCGGTGAAGTGCTGCCGCTGACGACCATTCTGGCGCGTGTGGAGCGTGAACACGCAGGCAAAGTGCTGGACGTTGAACTTGAGCGCGACAAGGACGATGGTGTGGCGCGCTGGGTCTACAAGGTCAAAGTGCTGACGCCCGACGGCACACGGCTCAAACTGCAGATGGACGCCAAAAGCGGCGAACTGATCAGCCGCAAGCTCAAGGATTAACATCGGCGCAGGCCCTTTACCCTGACCTTTTTTTCTCCAGCCGAGAGCCCCTGCCATGCGCGTTTTGATTGTCGAAGACGAGCCCAAGCTGCTCATTCAGCTCGCCGATGGTGTCGCCGCTGCCGGTTATGCCGTTGACCTGGCCGACAACGGGGTGCATGCGCTGCACCTTGGCAACACCGAACCCTATGACGCGGTAGTGCTGGACCTGGGCCTGCCCAAAATGGATGGCCTGTCGGTGTTGCGCCAATGGCGCGCGTCGGCTCGCACCATGCCCGTGCTGATCCTCACCGCACGCGACGGCTGGCATGAAAAAGTGGCCGGTATAGACGCCGGTGCCGACGACTACCTGGCCAAACCCTTTCACATGGAAGAGTTGCTGGCACGCCTGCGTGCGCTGATTCGCCGCTCTGGCGGCCACGCCAGCGCCGAACTGGTGTGCGGCCCGCTGTGCCTGGACACCCGCAACAGCCGGGTCACGTTGTCAGGCCAGGCGTTGACCCTGACCAGCCACGAATACCGGGTGCTGGCGTATCTGATGCACCACCAGGGCCAGGTGGTGTCGCGCACGGCGCTGGTTGAACACATCTACGCGCAGGACTTTGACCGTGACTCCAATACGGTCGAAGTGTTTATTGGCCGACTGCGCAAGAAATTACCCGCGGACATGATCGAAACCGTGCGCGGCCTGGGTTACCGCCTGGCGGTACCGCCATGACCTTGTTCAAATTCAGCGGCTCGCTGCGGGTACGCCTGCTGGCGGGCACCCTGTTCTGGATAACAGCCTCCATTCTGGTCGCCGGGTGGGGTTTGAGCAGCTTGTTTCGTCAACATGTGCAAACCCAGTTTCAGGCAGAACTGACCAGCCATCTCGACCAGTTGACGGCGCAGTTGACGCTGGACTCACAAAACGCCCCGGCCCTGCTGATGACCCTGAGCGACCCGCGTCTGACACGCCCTTATTCAGGCTATTACTGGCAGATCGACCGGCTGGCCGACGGCGCAAAAAGTCTTGCTGGCGTAAGCGGCCAATTGCGCTCGCGCTCCCTGTGGGACCATGTGCTGACATTGCCCGCTGCGGTGCGCGCCGAGGGCGACGTGCACCATGCACACATTGCCGGGCCGCAAGGCGAGTGGCTCAGCGTGGTGGAGCGCACCGTCCATGTCGATGACAGCCCGGGCCAGACGCCCGTCAGCTTGCGCCTGATGGCAGCGGCCAATGAAAGCTTCATGCTGGAGCCCGTGGCCCGCTTCAGCAGCACGATGTGGCTGGCGTTGGCGGTGCTGGCTGCAGGTCTGGCGGTGGCCGCCGCCGTGCAGGTGTGGGTCGGCCTGGCGCCGCTGCGTGTTTTGCGCAATGCGTTGGGCCAGGTACACAGCGGCCAAAGCCAACAGTTGGAGGGTGAGTTTCCGCTCGAGGTCAAACCCCTGATCGACGATTTCAACAAGGTGTTGCTGCAAAACGCAGAAGTGGTGCAACGCGCCCGGACCCACGCCGGCAATCTGGCGCACGCCCTCAAGACGCCTTTGACGGTGCTTGCCAATGCGGCACAAAAACCCTCTGGCGATGCCGGTGAACTGGCACACCTGGTGGCCGAACAAGTGGAAATTGCGCGCAAGCAGGTGAACTACCACCTGGCGCGTGCCCAGGCCGCCGCCGCCAGCCAAATGCCGGGCGCCAGAACGGCGCTGTTGCCTGTGGCACAAGGTCTGGCCCGGGTGATGCAACGCGTGCACGCCGAGCGCGCCGTTGAAGTGACCCTGGGGCCGATCAACGCCGAACTCGCGTTTCGCGGTGAAGCGCAGGACTTGCAGGAAATGCTGGGCAATTTGCTGGACAACGCCTGCAAATGGGCCAGCCATCAGGTGGCATTGAACGCCCGGATGGACACGCGCTGGCTGACCGTCACCATCGACGACGATGGCCCGGGTTTGCCCCTGACGCAACGTCAAGCGGTGTTGCAGCGTGGCATCCGGGCCGATGAACAGGTGGCGGGTTCGGGTTTGGGCCTGGCCATTGTTGATGACCTGACCCGTCTGTATGGCGGCACGCTGGCGTTGACCGACTCGCCCTTGGGCGGCTTGCGCGCGGAGCTGACGCTGCCGGCTATTTGATCAGGCTAGTGCGGTATTGCAACCGGTCCATTTGAAACCGATCCGTCTGGAGTCAAGGCCAGCCTCCAGCTGCAACGGTGGCCATAGGGATCCTGTCGATGTGCGCGGTTTGACCGGCGTTGACGCGCAACCCGCCGGACGGGCCCCACAGGCGAGCGCCTCATGCTGGAGTACCAGAAATCGGCGCTCACCTGTGGGGCCTATCCGGCTGGCGGTGTTTGGGTCAAGCACCTTTTGCAACACCCTCCAGCGCGGTGGCTGGCTTTGGCGGCCGATGATTTCTGGTACTCCAGCATGAGGAGGCCGTCAAAGGCAGCCGCCGTGCGGGTTCAACGCGACACCGCCACGATCACGCACACACGGCACCGAAGCTGAGCACACCGCACACCCTCTTCATTGGTAATGATGGCTTGTGCACCCGCCGCAACGGCGAGTTCCAACACATGGTTGTCGGCCTCGTCACGCAAGTTTGGTCGCCACAGGTAATAAATCTCGGTGAGGCGGCAATGACAGTTTTGCAGACCGTCAGTTGCCAAAAAGTTCGGAATGGGTACCAGAACGAACAAAGTTGATCCAGTTTGCATCAACCTGATAGATCAGCAAGAAATCACCACCGATATGGCATTCACGGTGGTCTGCCCACTCCCCTTTCAGGGTGTGATCGAGCCACTCAGGGCCAAGCGGCGCGTCATTGGCAATCAGTAGCAACATCGCCGCCTTGAGCCGCACCCTGTCAAAGCGCCCAGAGTGGGACAAGCGTTGCCAATCCTTCAGAAACGCTTTGCCGTAATCGGCCACCCGGGGCAACACCGCGCGTTTACTGATGGCTGTTTTTTTCAAGATCGGCAAACAATTCGTCAGCAGATGCAAAACGGGCGCGACGTGCTGCCATCATGGCGCGTGACTCTTCCATCGCCGCCCGGGTTTGTGCGTTGGGCACCTTGAGCTCGATAGGAAAAGCCTGGTCAATCACAACACGGCGCAGAAACAAACGCACGGCATCCGACACCGACAGTCCCATGGCTGTCAGCGCCTGTGTCGCCTGCTCTTTGATGTCATCTTCCACCCGGATGTGAAGCATTGAAGTTTGTGCTGCCATAACGATCCTCATGATGTTGTACCATATTATGTATCTCATTTGAGATCAAAATAAGCTGGCCAAAGTTCGTTTTCAGTCACGCTTTCGACACAACAGCCGTCCACCTGTGCCATCCACCCCCGCCAGACGCAGGTTTACCCGGTGACTTTCTACAATGCCGACCATGACCCCACTCAGCTACACCCGCGGCCAGGCGCTGCCTGAAATTCTGCAACAGCGCATCCTGGTGCTTGATGGTGCCATGGGCACCATGATCCAGCGCTTCAAACTGTCCGAGCCGCAATACCGGGGTGAGCGCTTCAAAGACTTCCACAAAGATATCAAGGGCAACAACGAGTTGCTGAGCCTGACCCGGCCGGACGTGATCAGCGACATCCACCAGCGCTATCTGGCCGCCGGCGCTGACCTGATCGAGACCAACACTTTTGGCGCCACCCGCATCGCGCAGGCCGATTACGACATGGCCGAGCTGGCGTTTGAGATGAACCTGGCCTCGGCAAGATTAGCGCGCGCCGCCTGTGACCAGTTTTCCAGCCCCGACAAACCGCGCTTTGTGCTGGGCGCACTCGGCCCGACGCCCAAAACCGCCAGCATCAGCCCGGATGTGAACGACCCCGGCGCACGCAATGTCACGTTCGAGGACCTGCGCGCCAGCTATTACGAGCAGGTCGATGCGCTGGTGCAAGGCGGCGTCGATGCGCTGCTGATGGAGACCATTTTTGACACGCTCAACGCCAAAGCCGCACTGTTTGCCATTGACGAGTTCTTCGAGGCCAGCGGCCAGCGCCTGCCGGTCATCATCAGCGGCACCGTGACCGACGCGTCCGGGCGCATCTTGAGCGGACAAACCGTCACCGCCTTCTGGCACAGCGTGCGCCACGCGCAACCACTAGCGGTGGGGCTGAACTGCGCGCTGGGGGCCACGCTGATGCGCCCCTACCTGCAAGAACTGGCCCGCGCCGCGCCCGACACCTTTATCAGTTGCTACCCCAACGCTGGCCTGCCCAACCCGATGAGCGACACCGGCTTTGACGAAACGCCCGAGGTCACCAGTCGGCTGATCGGTGAATTTGCGGCCGAAGGCCTGGTCAATATCGTCGGCGGCTGCTGCGGCACCACACCCGCGCACATTGGCGCCATTCACGACAAAGTGGCGCCGCTGCATGGGCGAGTGCTGCAAAAAAACGTGTTTTACCGGGAAACGGCTTAGCATCTGACAAGTCATAACACCCCGGTTTGCTGCAACGAGTTGGGATGCACGGCTAAGCAGCTCGGCGCGCCAATCAACAATTAAGCTCCGCTAGCCGCTGTGGCGTGCCGACGTCGGTCCATGGGCCATCGTACAGCTCAGCCGTGACCCGGCCCTGGTCCATGGCGGCACGCAGCAGCGGTGCCAACGCCGCCTTGATGCCCTGTGGGTTACCCGCTGGAATGTCACACCACGGCGGCTCAAACAGCGCAGCGCGGTACAGGCCGATGGTGGAATAGGTGCTGCGCGCCCGGGGATCGTCGGTGAGCAGGTTCAGCGCCAGTCCGGTCGCGCTATCCAAACCGAAATCCCCGCGCAAGTTATGCGCCGGGTTGGGCACCAGCCACAGGTGTGCCAGTGCCGTGCCGGCGACAAAACGCCTCAACGCTGCTGCCGGAAAATCAAACCTCGGCGTAAACACATCGCCCGCCACCACCCAGAACAGGTCGCCACCGGGTGCTTCAGACTGCGGGCACAGTTGCGGCAAGGCGCGGCAGATGCCGCCAGCGGTTTCCAGCGCACCGCCAAAGTCGCGGCCCTCATGTGAATAGTCGATCTGCAAACGCATTGTTTTTGATAGCTGCTCGCGCTTGTCTAGATTGCGCTGGAGCACAAAAACGTTCTCGAACCTCTGGCTCATCTGGTGACCCAGCCAGGCTGTGTTGATGACCACCCGCGTCAACCCGGCACGTGCCATTGCCGCCAGATGCCACTGCATCAGTGCCTGGCCACGCACCGGTAGCAGCGGCTTGGGGCAGGTGTCGGTGAGCGGGCGCATACGCTCGCCGCGGCCGGCCGCCAGCAGCATGGCTGGCACAGTCGCAACAAGGGGTGGGCAAGCTGAGGATGGGGGCATGACAAGACGGGTCAAGGAGCACAGAGCATAGCGCAGCGCCTGGCCTGCCGGCACTCAGTGGGATCGGCGCGACGCCAAATGAGCGGCCGGATAGTTGCTGAAAACGTCGTTAAAACAGCATCAGCCAGACACCAAGTGCAAGCACTTGTAAGCAATGTCACACCAGCAGTGACGCCGTTACGTTTGCCTTGAAACCGTCACGCACACCCGTTATCGTTGAGCCACATCGATGCAATCAACCTGTTGTTTCAGGTCTATTTTTTTAACATTCAAGGAGTTTTTTATGACCAAGTCGCTTTCTTTCGTGCTGCTAACCCTGGTTGGCGTGGCCTGCACCGGCACAGCTATCGCGCAATCCGCCACGCTCAACACCAGCCCCAAGGTGATCCAGGTTGCCGCCAGTAACGCCGAAAAACCGGTCATGTCGTACCAAGTGGCCGCGCTGATGCAGACCTTGCAAAAGGCGCAGGCCCAATACCGGCGCAGCGGCCAGACGCAAGACCTGGCGCGGGTCGAGGCGATGCGCCGTGAGCTGGCCAGCCGTGGCTTTGGCCGCACCACGCAAAGCGCGCCGGTGCTGATGGCGCAAACCGGCTCAACGCCGGACGCAGCCGGCAGTGTGCGCGTCAGCCTGGCCGACTGAGGCATCATTGGGTGTGCCAGCGCCGGGTGGACGACGGGTATCATGGCAACGCAGCCAACCACCGGAGACCCGCATGGCACTGATGGATTTCATCAAGAAACAGTTTATCGACGTCATCGAATGGACTGAGGACGCCGACGGCACGCTGGCCTGGCGCTTTCCGATGACGGATATGGAAATCCAGAACGGCGCGGTGCTGGTGGTGCGCGAATCGCAGTTGGCGCTGTTTGTCAACGAAGGCCGGGTAGCGGACGTGTTTGCGCCGGGCAGCTATCGGCTGGGCACGCAAACCCTGCCGCTGCTAACCAACCTACGCCACTGGGACAAACTTTTTGCCTCGCCGTTCAAGAGCGACGTCTATTTTTTCAGCACGCGTCAGCAGATCGATCAAAAGTGGGGCACGGCGCAGCCGATCACGCTGCGCGACGCCGACTTTGGCAGCGTGCGGCTGCGCGCTTTTGGCAACTTCAGCTACCGGGTGGCCAACGCGCGGCGCTTTCACACTGAAATCTCGGGCACGCGCCCAAGCTATGACCGCGCCGAGCTAGACGGCCAATTGCGCGCGCTGGTGCTGCCAGCGCTGAGCCAGGCGGTCGCCACCAGCGGCATTGCCTTCATCGACTTGGCGGCCAACCAGCCGCTGCTGGCGCAAACGCTGCACACCGCGTTGGCGGGCGCGTTTGAGCAAATCGGTCTGGCGCTTGAAACAGTGACAGTACAAAACGTTTCGCTGCCCGACCAGTTGCAAAAGGTGCTGGACCAGAAAATTGGCATCGGCATGGTCGGCGACGACCTGGCCAAGCTGATGCAGTACCAGACCGCGCAGGCGATCCCCCAATTTGCCCAAGCTGGTGGCATCGCCAGCGACGCCATGGGTATGGGCGCTGGCATCGCGCTTGGTCAGGTGATGGCGCAGCATCTGACCGCCGGTATGCAGAGCACGGGCGTGCCCGTAGCGGGTGCGGCGCCGTCCAAGGCAACAAGTCCGCAAGACCTGCTGGCAACGCTGGAAAAATTGGCCCAGCTCAAGGACCAAGGGGTGCTGACGCAAGCCGAATTTGACGCCAAAAAGGCGCAGTTGCTGGGTCAGTTAACGAACTGATCACGCGCCATGAGTAAAGCCTTTACCAAAGAATCCAATAACGACAGCAGCGACGAAGACGTCGAACCAACGCTGCCCGCGCTGCCTGCCGGTGGCAAGAACTACATCACGCCCGACGGTTTTGCCAGGCTGCGCGGCGAACTCAAAGAGCTGGTAGAGCTGGATCGCCCCAAAGTAGTAGAGGCGGTGCACTGGGCCGCCAGCAACGGCGACCGCTCTGAAAACGGTGACTACATCTATGGCAAAAAGCGCCTGCGCGAGATCGACCGGCGGGTGCGTTTTCTGATCAAACGGCTGGAAATTGCGGTGGTGGCCGACCCGGCATTGCACTTTGGTGCCACGCAGATATTTTTTGGCGCCAGCGTCAGCTACGCCGACTCAGCCGGCGCCCTGCGCTGCGTCAAGATTGTTGGCATCGACGAGGCCAACAGCAGCGCCGGTGAGGTGAGCTGGGTGTCACCGATTGCGCGCACGCTGCTCAAGGCGCACCAGGGTGACTCGCTCAAGCTGGTGATGCCCGACCGGGTCGATGAGATCGAGGTGTTGCAGGTCAGCTACCCGCCGCCTGCAGATACGACCAGCCTTGCCTGAAGAGTCGCTTGAATTCCGCACATTTGCACCCAGCTATAGGTTTGACGCATTTCGAGCATAATTTCCCCCATGCACACCCTCTACGACTCTGAAACTTTTTCCGTGACCCATATGCTGGCCAATGCGGTCACGGCAGACGTTCCGGCCGATACGCTCAAAGCGGGCGAACAGTTGCTGATCATTCCGCGACTGGCGCGCCACGGCTTCGAAATTGTGAACAAGCGTACCGGCAAAGAGGTTTATCTGGACGGCTCCTGGGCCGAACTGTTCCAGCAACATATTTCAGCCTGGCAGCTCAAGACGCCCAGCCAGGAAGAGGTGGAGGACACCCTTGAGAGTTACGCCGAGCTGGCGCAAAACCCGGTGATGCTGCACTAGCGTACATCGCCATGAGGCATCCCGAAGGATGAAATACAGCTTGTCTGTGCAAGCCGCAGAATGGGGGTCAGAGCCGTTGCGCTGGCTGTCATTGCGGGCCACGACCCGCAATCCATGGATGGCGGATCGCGTCCGGCATGACATCCGCGCACCTTTGCTCGATCAGATATGACTGCTCCGGCCGCCATTGCTGGCCAATACCATCTCTGCCCCGGCCAGTCCCCGGCGATCCAGGGTCGGCGGCCCGTCTTGCAGCCTGGGCGACTGCGCCAGTTGCTGGCGGGACAGCGACCAGAACAAGCAATACGTACGCTAGGCAGCGTTTTTACCTTGTGCGCCCACGCCCACCAACGCAGCGCGCGCCAGGCGCTGGCGGCGGCGCAGTCCAGCCTAACGGGCGCCACAAGTTCTACGGCGCCACCCGTCCAAGCGAGCGTGCTGCTATTGCTGGAAACGGCACGCGACCACCTGCGCAGTATCACGCTGGACTGGCCGCAACGGCTGGGCTTGGCGCTGAACGGGGCCGAACAGTTAGCCTGGCTCAACGGCTGCCCACTGCCGCTCGTCACCCCCACACCGGTCACCGACCAAGCGCTAGCGTGGCAACAACTGGCGCAACTCAATGACTGGCTGGCCCGCCGGGTGCTGTTACAAGCCAGCGCCGACTGGCTGGCGCAACTGCAGGCACCGGGTGCGCTGGCCGCGTGGTGCCAGGCGCACGCCAGTCGGTTATTGCCGGCCCGCTGCCTGGCCGATGGCTTGCAACACGCCGCCCCCCTGACAACCAGCGTGCCCGCCCTGCATCTGCTGGACCCCGACCCGGGCGTGCAAGGCCAGCGCCTGCTGGACCTGGTGCAACAGATGCAGCGCGACCCCGATTTTTGCCAGTACCCAAACTGGCGCGGTCAGTGCGCCGAAAACGGCCCGTGGACGCGCCTGCGCCATCGCGCTGAGGCGGCGACGCTGACGCTGGAATACCGCATCAGTTCTCGCTGGCTTGAGCTGATTGAACTATCGCAGGCCACACCAACGACCAGTCATACGCCTGCGCTTTTAAGCAGCGGCGTGCTGGTCACCGGCGCGGGCCAGGCGCTGGCCTGGTGCGAGATGGCGCGCGGCCTGCTGTTGCACTGGGCGCACTGCAACCCAGACGGCAGCGTACGGGACTACCAGGTGATTGCCCCGACCGAATGGAACTTTCACCCGCAAGGCAGGTTAGCCAAGGCGCTGGCGGCGCTGTCGCCCACAGACACTGCGATGGCCCAGCGGCTGGCGGCGGCGTTTGACCCCTGTGTGGTCTGCACGGTATAGACTGCAACCTTTGGTGCCGCAGCCTGCGGTGCCGCACAACGGAGCGGAACATGGCGTTGAACGTGTTGTGGTTGCAGTCGGGCGGTTGTGGTGGCTGCAGCATGTCGCTGCTGTGCGCCGACACGCCCGATCTGCCCGCGCAGTTACAGGCCAACGGCGTCAACCTGTTGTGGCACCCGGCCCTGTCGCTGGCCAGCCAGCACGAGCTGCTGCAACTGCTGGACGATTGCTTGACTGGGCGGGTGCGGCTCGACGCACTGTGCATCGAAGGCGCGCTGCTGCGCGGCCCGCACGGCAGTGGCCGCTTTCATCTGCTGGCAGGCAGCGGCCGACCGATGATCGACTGGGTAAGCCAGCTCAGCGGCGTGGCACGGCACGTGCTGGCCATCGGCAGTTGCGCCGCCTGGGGTGGCATCAGTGCGACCGGCTCCAACGCCACCGATGCCTGCGGTCTGCAATATGAAGATGATCAGCCCGGCGGCCTGTTGGGGACGTCGTTTCGCAGCGGCAGCGCACTCCCAGTGATCAACGTGGCGGGTTGCCCGACGCACCCGGGCTGGGTCATCGACACCCTGATGCTGCTGGCTGCTGACGCGCTCGGTGCGGGCGACCTGGACCCGCTGGGGCGCCCGCGCTTTTACGCCGACCAACTGGTACACCACGCCTGCACCCGCAACGAATACTACGAATACAAGGCCAGCGCGGCGCAGCCGTCTGACCTGGGTTGCCTGATGGAAAACCTGGGCTGTAAGGGTACGCAGGCCAACGCCGACTGCAACATTCGGCTGTGGAACGGCAATGGCTCGTGCCTGCGCGGTGGTTACGCCTGCATCAACTGCACCGCGCCGGGCTTTCAGAACCCGGGCCACGCGTTCCAAATCACGCCCAAACTGGCTGGCATTCCGATCGGCCTGCCGACCGATATGCCAAAAGCCTGGTTTGTCGCGCTGGCTTCGCTGTCCAAAAGCGCCACCCCCAAACGCGTCAAGATCAACGCGCACAGCGACCATGTGGTGGTGGCACCGGCGCCACGCAGCAAGCGGGGGCGGCCATGACCCGCCTGATTCTGGGGCCGTTCAACCGGGTCGAGGGCGACCTGGAGGTGCAACTCACGGTGCAAGAGGGGCGTGTGGCCGACGCGCGAGTGAATGCACCGATGTACCGCGGCTTTGAGCGTATGCTCACCGGGCACGCCCCGCTGGACGCGCTGACCATCGTGCCGCGGATTTGCGGCATCTGCTCGGTGTCACAAACCGTCGCCGCCGCGCTGGCGCTGCGCCAGGCTTGCAACGCCCAGCCGCCCGCCAATGGCGTACTGGCCACCGACCTGATGCTGGGCTGTGAAAACCTGGCCGACCACCTGACGCATTTCTACCTGTTTTTCATGCCCGATTTCACGCGCCAGGTCTATCGTGGCCGCGCCTGGTTTGAGCGCGCGCAACAGCGCTTTGGCGCGCTGGTGGGCAGTACGCCCGGCAACGGTTTGCACAACCGCGCTGCTGTGGCGGCACGGGTACGCTGGTTTGAGCTGGTCGGCACGCTGGGCGGCAAGTGGCCGCACACCGGTGCCATCTTGCCCGGCGGCAGTGCGCGAGCGCTGGAGGCCAGTGAGCGCGTGCGCTTGCTGGTGCGAGTGCGCGAGATGCGCGCCTTTCTGGAGGGTACGCTGTTTGGCGGGCCGCTGGAAGAAGTTGCCGCGCTGACCGATCTGGCAGCCTTGCAACGCTGGTGCCAGCAATACCCTGAAAGCGACCTGACGCTGTTGCTGGAACTGGCCGCCGACACCGGTCTGGCCACGCTGGGCGCTGGCCCCAACCGGTACCTGAGCTACGGTGCCTACCCTGACGCGCACGGCGTACCGGCCTGGCTGCAAGGCGTGTGGGATGCCGGCACGCAGCAACGCCTGCCGCTGACCACGCAAGACATCACCGAAGACAGCCACCACGCCTGGTACCGCGACACATCGTCTGAATCAGCGCGCCATCCGATGAACGGCCTGACCGAGCCCGACGCTGACAAACCCGATGCCTACAGTTGGAACAAGGCACCGCGGCTGGCTGGCTGTGTGGTGCAGACCGGCGCACTGGCGCGCCAGTTGGTCGATGGCCACGCGTTGATCCACGACGCCGTGGCGCAGCACGGCGGCACGGTGCTGCCGCGCGTGCTGGCACGCTTGCTGGAGATCGCCCGCATCCTGCCGCAGATGGAGCAGTGGCTGCATGCGATCGAGCTGCATGCACCGTTTTTCCAGCCGCACGAATTGCCCGCCCAAGCGCAGGGCGTGGGCCTGGTCGAGGCGGCACGCGGCGCGCTCGGGCATTGGCTGCGCATCGACGATGGCCGTTTGAGCCACTACCAGATCATCGCCCCGACCAGTTGGAACTTTTCCCCGCGCGACGCGCAAGGCATCCCTGGCGCGCTGGAGGCCGCACTGGTGGGCGCGCCAATGGATCTACCCACGGCGGGCAACGCAGCAGCCAACGACAGCGTGGCGGTACAGCACATTGTGCGTTCGTTTGACCCGTGCATGGTCTGCACGGTGCATTAGGCCAGGGTCCAGACCGTATGCCACCACAGACTCGGTTGCCCTTGGAGCTACCCAGCAATGAGCTCGAAGGCGTGGGTGAAGACACCTGGCTGGAAGTGATCCACAAGATGGAAGAGGTGTACTCCGAACTGGTGGCTGACGAGGTGGAGCTGGAAGCCAAAAACACCCAGTTGGAGCAGTCGCAGCAATTCATATTCAGCCTGATCAGTGCCATGAGCGATGTGCTGATTGCGTGCAACCGCGACGGCGTGATCGAAGAAACCAACGCCGCCCTGTGTACCCTGGTCGGCATTGCAGAGCCTGAGCTGCGCGGGCGCAATGTGACTGATCTGCTGGCCGACGCGCAAAGCGTGCAGCGCTGGCAATTGGCCACCTTCCACGCGGCCACGCATGAGATGGCGCCGGTCGAGATCAACCTGCGTGACGCCACCGGACAGGCCATCCCCGTGGACATGAATTGCACGCCGCGGCTCAACAGCAACGGCCACGCGGTGGGGCAAGTGCTGGTGGGGCGGCCGATGGGCGAACTCAAGCGCGCCTACCGGCAACTGCGCGAAGCCCACGACGCGCTCAAAACCGCCCAGCAGCAGTTGCTGCAGTCCGAAAAAATGGCATCTCTCGGCCGTCTGGTCGCCGGTGTGGCGCACGAGCTCAACAACCCGATCAGCTTTGTGCTGGGCAATGTGCACGTGTTGCAGCGCTACAGCAAACGCGTGGCGCAGTACCTGCAAGCGGTGCACCAAACCGACCTGCCGCCCGCGCTGCAGGCGCTGCGCCAAGAGCTTCGCATTGACCGTCTGCTGGACGATCTGCCCTCCTTGATGGAGGGCACCATCGAAGGTGCGCAGCGCACCACCGAGATCGTCAACGGGCTCAAGCGCTTTTCAACCACGGGCAAGGAAGAGGTGGCCTCGGTGGAGCTTAACGCGGTGGTCGAGCGCGCCATCCACTGGGTGCAAAAGGGTACAGCGCCGCATTTTGAAATTCACTGGACGCACACGCCAGACTGCTTGGTGCAGGGCAATGCCGGGCAGTTATTGCAGGTGATGATGAATTTGATTCAAAACGCGTCAGACGCCGCCAGCAGCAACGCCCAGCCCGTGTTGCGCATCAGCCTGGCGCGTCTGGCAGACAGCGTTGAAGTGAGCTTTGCAGACAACGGCCCGGGCATTGCGCCGGACCATCTGTCGCGCGTGTTTGACCCGTTCTTTACCACCAAAGCGGTCGGCAAGGGCACTGGGCTGGGGCTGTCCATCAGTTATGGGATCGTCGAGCAGCACGGCGGGCACCTTCGCTGTGGCAACCAGCCAGGAGGTGGCGCAGTGTTTACGCTGCGATTGCCGCTGATAACGACAAACGCTGAACGAGCGATACCGATTTCAAATTCACGATGAACCCGCAGCGCGCATGCGGTAGCTGAATGGGGGTCAGATCCCAACTCGGGCTCAAACCCGCAACCCCGCCAACGACGCATCGCCGATTGGGCTCTGCCCCCCATTCTGCGGCTTGCACAGCAGAACGGTATTTCATGTATTTCGCATTTCTACCCCAGCCCCAGTCGCGCCAGCTTCATGCGCAAGCCCACCCGCGTCAAGCCCAACTCTTCAGCCACACGGCTCTTATTGCCTTGGTGGCGGTGCATCACCGCTCTGATGATGCGCGCTTCAACGCGCTCAAGCTGGTGCTTGAGCAAACCCTCTTCTTCATCTTGCGGCAGATCAGGCGCCGTCTCTGCTGGCGTTGGCAACTGGCGTACGCGCGGCGATAGCAGCTCGGCGCCCAGCTCCATGCCGTCAGCCAGCGCCAGCGCGCGGCGGATTTCGTTTTGCAGTTCGCGCACGTTGCCGGGCCAACTGTGCTGACACAACAATTTCAAGGCTTCAGGGGTGAATTTGCGCCCGATCAGCGGGGCATTTTTCAGCACTTCGGCAATGATCAACGCGATGTCTTGCGCGCGCTCATGCAGCGACGGCAGGTACAGGGTGATGCCGGCCAAGCGGTAGTACAGGTCTTCACGAAAGCGCCCGCTGGCCACATCAGCTTCAAGCTTGCGGTTGGTGGCAGCAATGACGCGCACGTTCACCGCCACCGAGCGCGTGTCGCCCAGCGGACGGATCACGCCTTCTTGCAGCGCGCGCAACAGCTTGACCTGAAACGCAGGTGAGGTTTCGCCAATTTCGTCCAGAAACAGGGTGCCGCCGTCGGCTTGCTGGAACAAGCCGATGTGCGCTTCAGTGGCGCCGGTAAAGGCGCCGCGCTTGTGACCAAACAGTTCGCTTTCCAACAAGTTGTCGGGCATGGCGGCACAGTTTTCGACCACGAAGGCGCCGTCGGCACGCTCGCTGGCGTAGTGGATAGCGCGCGCCAGCAGCTCTTTGCCGGTGCCAGATTCGCCGGTGATCAGCACCGATAGATCGTGCCGCGCCACTTTTTGTGCCAGGCGACAAACCTCGTTGAGCGGGCTGTCCACCGCGCGAACCATCTTGTCAAAACCCGCTTTGGCCTTGGCTTGATTGCGCAATTGGGTGACGCGCAGCGCGAGTTGCTCCGGGCTGGTGCGCAGCTCCAGCGTGAGGCGCTGGTTTTCTTGTTGCAAGCGCCACAGTTGACCCGCACCTTGCAGGGTCAGCAGCAACTGGTCGGGGTGCCAGGGTTTGAGCAAGTATTGCCAGATGCCCGCCTCGTTGATGCCGGTGATGATGTCTTCGGCCTCGGTGTAGCCCGACAGAATGAGACGCACGGTGTCGGGCCACTGGGCGCGCACCTGGCGCAAAAAGTCAACACCGGTGGTGCCCGGCATGCGCTGGTCAGACAGCACAATCTGGATCGGCTCGCTTTCCATCAGCGCGTGCGCGGTCTGCGCAGAATCTGCGGTGAACACGTTGAAGTGCTCGTCGATGGTGCGCCGCAAGGTCTCCAGCGAGCGCGGCTCGTCATCCACCAGCAACACCGACAAGGGCGACAAAGGCAGGCTCGGGCTCATGGCTGGCGGGCGCTCAGGTCGCGATGGCGCGCCAGATGGCGCGGCGTCCACGACGGCAAGGTTTTATACACAAAATGGTGCCGTGCCACGTGGTAGCTAGGGTCGAATCCATAAAAGTTTCGCTGCATGTGTTCCATCTCTTGGGCGCGATAAGCGGCCAGTGGCTTGGCCTGCTCATCGCATTGTTTCGCTTTATTTTTAATAGCTATCTGTGCTTGTATATCGGGGGCTAGCGCCCTTTTTCTTGCATCATCTGCGACCGCCTGCCGAAACGCCGCCACATCGCCTGGCAGGCAAGCATCGGCCAGACCGATAGCCAGCGCCTGGGCAGCGGTCAGCGGCTGGCGATTGTGCATGATGGCTTTGGCGCCCTCCATCCCGACACGCCGGGGCAATGAATAGGTCCAGTACTCGGAGCCATAGAGGTTGCCCATGTTCTTGTAATGCGGGTTCTGCACCACCGCCTGGCGCAGCCACATCAGATCGGCCGCGCGCGCCAAAAAGCAGCCACCGGCACCGGTGTTGCCAGCCACGGCGGCGATGGTGATCTGGCGCTGGTTGGTGAGCAGTTCCAGCGCCAGATCGTTCATGGCGTTGATGTTGTGCCAGGATTCATCTGCCGCAGAGCCACCACGGATGCTGGCCGCTTCGATCACGTTCAAATGAATGCCGTTGGACCAGAAGTCGTGCCCACCGGCCAGCACCAGCACCGTGGTGGGACGCTGTTGCGCCCAGACCAAGGCGTCACGCAGGCGCTCGCACTGGCGGGTGGACATGGCTCCGTTGTAAAACTCAAAAAACAGCGTACCGACACCGTCGGCTTCTTCGTAGGCGATGTCCTGCCAGGTCGATGTGGGTGCGCGCCACAGATCAGCCAGCGGCACCTCAGGCACCTCAAGGCACTCGGACGCAAACGCCAGCGTTGCTGGCAGTTTGATGCTGCCCGTGCGCTTGACGTGGCCGATCCAGACCGCACCGTCCGCCGTGGCACGGCACAGCGCGGTCTGGCGCCGTGCCATCACCTGCCCTGGCGCGCCGCGCAAGTTGCCCTCAGGCCACGCGTCAAACAGATGGCACGGCTGACCGAACAGACTGTCCGCTACGCCCGGAAAACCATCGCCCGCGCGTATCTTGCGCAGCACCGTGGCGCTGTCATCGCGCTGCCAGTCGATGGCGCGGTCCGCCTGGCGCATCAATGGCTGCCACTGGCTGCTGGCCGGGCGCTGCGGCTTGAAGTTGCCCGCTTTGAAGCGATCCACCGCCAGCAACACAGCATCGACAGCGGCCGGTGTGACTTCATGCCGGTAGAGGCTGCCTTTGCTGGCTGCACGCATCGGAAAACGCACGCTGGCCCACACCGGGCCTGCGTCCATGTCACTTTGGGCTTGCAGCACAGTCACACCCCATTCAGCAACTTGGTGTGTGACAGCCCAGTCCAGCGCCGATGGGCCGCGGTCGCCCTCAATGCCGGGGTGAACGATCAGACACACCTGCCGCGACCAAACAGCCTCAGGGATGGCACGGCGCAAATAGGGTGCAATGATCAGATCGGGCTTGAACAAAGCCACCGCCTCTTCCGTGACCGACTCGCTGATATCGAATTCAACCGAAGTGTCATGCCCTTGCAACTGCAACTGGGCGTCGATGCGCTGGGTCAGACTGTTGTAGGCGTGGGTGATCAAAAGAATCCGCATGGCGCCATTTTCCGCGAGACCCACAGGTACGCCACATGGCGTATTCCCCTAGCAGGCAACGTTGCCTACAGTCAAGCCGTCGCCTGCATTCACCGCGATGTCCATCCACTCACCTATCGGAGTTTTTATATGTCAAGCTTCAACTCACGCCGATTCACCCTCAAGGCGCTCACTGCTGCCGTCGCGCTGACCACGCTGTCTGCCCTGCCGGCTTACGCGGCAGACACCATCAAGGTCGGCATTTTGCACAGCCTGTCTGGCACCATGGCGATTTCTGAAACCGTGTTGAAAGACACCGTGCTGATGGCCATTGACGAAATCAACGCCAAGGGCGGCTTGCTCGGCAAAAAGCTCGAGCCCGTGGTGGTGGACCCAGCGTCCAACTGGCCGCTGTTTGCCGAAAAAACCAAGCAGTTGCTAGGGCAAGACAAGGTCGATGTGATCTTTGGCTGCTGGACCAGCGTGAGCCGCAAGTCGGTGCTGCCAGTGGTTGAAGAAATGAACGGCCTGCTGTTCTACCCGGTGCAGTACGAAGGTGAAGAGCTGTCCAAAAACGTGTTTTACACCGGTGCTGCGCCGAACCAGCAAGCGATCCCCGCGGTGGACTATTTGATGAGCAAAGACGGCGGCGGCGCCAAGCGCTGGGTGCTGCTGGGCACTGACTATGTCTATCCCCGCACCACCAACAAGATTTTGCGCGCCTACCTCAAATCCAAAGGCGTAAAAGAAACCGACATCGACGAAAAATACACCCCGTTTGGTCACAGTGATTACCAAACCATCGTGGCTGACATCAAGAAATTCAGCGCCGCTGGCAAGACCGCCGTGGTGTCCACCATCAACGGTGACTCCAACGTGCCGTTCTACAAGGAACTCGGCAACGCTGGCCTGAAGGCCAAGGACGTGCCGGTGGTCGCTTTCTCTGTCGGTGAAGAAGAACTGCGCGGTGTCGATACCAAACCCCTGGTGGGCCACCTGGCTGCCTGGAACTACTTCCAGTCGATCAAGAACCCGACCAACACCGAGTTCATCAAGAAATGGACCGCTTACGCCAAGGCCAAGGGCATTGCCGGCCACAAGGACAAGGCGTTGACCAACGACCCGATGGAAGCCACCTACATCGGTATCAATATGTGGAAGCAAGCCGTGATAAAGGCCAAGTCCACCGAGGTGGACAAGGTTATTACCGCCATGGCCGGCCAGACCTTCAAGGCGCCCAGCGGTATCGTGAGCAAGATGGATGAGAAAAACCATCACCTGCACAAGAGCGTGTTCATCGGCGAGATCAAGGCCGACGGCCAGTTCAAAGTGGTCTGGAAGACCCCCGGCCCGGTCAAGGCCAAACCATGGAGCCCGTACATTGAAGGCAATGCCGGCAAGCCCGACCAGCCCGCCAAGAAGTAATCTTGACGCCTTCGCTTCGAACAGCCCGCCCCGTGCGGGCTGTTTGCTTTGGCAGAGCAGCAGTCTCTGGCAATACGCCACCTGGCGTATTGGCACGCGGGCGGCAACTGCCCAAAATCGGCGGCATATGGATCACAAACGCTGTTCGTTGATATGCCACCCAGCCAGCCTTTGGTGCCGCATGGGTATTTTGATAGCTTCTGTATTCGTAGCGGCCAGCGCGCATGCACTGAGCCTGGACCAGGCCAAACGCATGGCGATTGGCGAGTCGGATACGCGGGTAGCCGCTATTGCGGCGGCGCAACCTGATGCAGCCACCGTGGCTTTCCTCAAGGCTTTGCTTGAAGATTCAGTCAAGATTCAGGACCAGCATATCTGGGTGATGCAGGGCGATCAGGGCATCGACCCGGTCAGCGGCCAGGCCAGTGCCGTGCCCGACGAGGCCGAAGACGTGGTCAACAACAACCGTCTGCGTGGCGAGATCGAAACCGCTCTGGCCGGCTTTGACCTGCTCTCACCCGACCTGACGCTGCGCCGCAGCGCGCTCAAGACCATGCAGGCGCAGGTGGATGTCAGCAAACTGCCGCTGCTGGCCAAGGCACTGGCCGCAGAAACCGATGCCGCTTTGAAGGCGCAAATCATCCAGTTGCAGGCAGCGGCCCTGCTGACCAGTGACGACAAGGCGCAGCGTCTGCAAGCGGCAAAAGACTTGGCAGACAGTGGCCAGGCCAGCACCAAGACCCTGCTGCTTGAGCGTTTGAAGGTTGAGGAAGATTCCACTGTGAAAGTGGCATTGCGGGCCGCCCTGCGCCAGGTGGAATCGGCTTTGGCCTGGGGCGACCGGCTGGGTGCCATTTTTAGCGGCATCAGCCTGGGCTCCATCTTGTTGCTGGTGGCACTCGGGCTGGCCATCACCTACGGCCTGATGGGCGTGATCAACATGGCGCACGGCGAGCTGATGATGATTGGTGCCTATGCCACCTATGTGGTGCAAGGCCTGTTTCGCAGCTATCTGCCCGGCGCGTTTGACTGGTATTTGCTGGCGGCGGTGCCGGTAGCGTTTTTGGCATCGGCCTTGATGGGTGCGATTCTGGAGCGCTCAGTGATCCGCTTTCTGTATGGCCGCCCGCTGGAGACCTTGCTGGCCACCTGGGGCATCAGCCTGATGCTGATGCAGTTGGTGCGCAGCGTGTTTGGCGCGCAAAACGTGGGCGTTGAAAACCCGTCGTGGATGAGCGGCGGGGTGCAGGTGCTGGGCAATTTGTCGCTGCCCTACAACCGGCTGGTCATCATTGGCTTTGCGATTTTTGTGCTGGGTAGCGTGGCCTGGATGATTGGTAAGACACGGCTGGGTTTGTTCGTGCGCGGGGTCACGCAAAACCGGCCGATTGCCGCTTGCATGGGAGTCAACACCGCGCGCATTGACACCTATGCGTTTGCGTTGGGCTCGGGTATTGCCGGGCTGGCCGGTTGCGCCTTAAGCCAGGTCGGCAATGTGGGTCCAGATTTGGGGCAAGGCTACATTGTGGATGCCTTCATGGTGGTGGTGGTGGGTGGCGTGGGGCAACTGGCCGGCACGGTCTATGCCGCCATGGGCTTGGGGCTGTTAAACAAGTTTCTGGAGGGCTGGGCCGGTGCGGTGCTGGCCAAGATTGCGGTGCTGGTGCTGATCATCATCTTTATTCAAAAGCGTCCGCAGGGCATCTTTGCCATGCGTGGGCGTTCGGCGGAGGCATGAGCATGGGCACGCCAATGAATCCTGCTTTATTGCCTTCACGGACACCGCTGCTGAGCCGCACCGGTTGGGCGGCTTTTTTGGTGGCGCTGATTGTGGTGTGCGCGGTGGCACCGGTATTGAATTTGCTAGTACCGCCGGGCAGCGTGTTTCACCTGAGCGACTACGGCGTGGGCCTGGTCGGGCGCATCATGTGTTATGCCATTTGCGCGCTGGCGATGGATTTGATCTGGGGCTTTACTGGCATTTTGAGTCTGGGGCATGGGCTGTTTTTTGCACTCGGCGGCTATGCCATGGGCATGTATTTGATGCGCCAGATTGGGCTGGAGGGCAATTACAAAAGCGCTTTGCCCGACTTCATGGTGTTTCTGGACTGGAAGGAATTACCCTGGCACTGGACTTTCAGCGACAGTTTCATCGCCACGCTATTTTTGATCATTGCCGTACCGGGCCTTGTGGCCTTTGTGTTTGGCTATTTTGCCTTTCGCTCGCGCATCAAAGGGGTTTATTTTTCGATCATCACGCAGGCCATGACCTTTGCTGCGATGCTGCTGTTTTTCAGGAACGAGACCGGCTTTGGTGGCAACAATGGGTTTACCGATTTCAAACGGATTCTGGAAATCCCGATCGCCACACCCGCCATGCGCATGACGCTTTTTGTGCTCACCGGTGTAACGCTATTGGGCTTTTTCTTGATGGCTCGCTGGCTCATCAACAGCAAGTTTGGCCGGGTGCTGCAAGCAGTGCGTGACGCAGAAACGCGCGTGATGTTCAGCGGCTACAACCCCTTGGGCTACAAGCTCACCATCTGGACCATTTCAGCCATGATGTGTGGTGTGGCCGGCGCCCTGTATGTGCCGCAAGTGGGCATCATCAACCCGAGTGAGATGAGTCCGGCCAACTCGATTGAAATCGCTATTTGGGCGGCAGTGGGAGGCCGTGCCACGCTGATCGGGCCGATCTTGGGGGCCTTCATCGTCAGCGGTGCCAAGAGCTGGCTGACGGTGGCCTACCCTGAATTCTGGTTGTACTTTTTGGGGGCGCTGTTCATTGGGGTTACGCTATTTTTGCCGGACGGTGTGGTGGGCTTGGTGCGGCGCCTGGCGCGGTCGGGCAGGAGTCGCTCATGACCCCTGACTTGATGGAAGACGGCGCGCGCCGCCTCGCGACATACCAGGCGGGTTTGGCGGCCCAGGGTGGCAACACCGCATCGGGCGGGCGCGCTGCGGGGTTTGCCCGCCTGGCCGTGCCGAATGAAGTGGACACCACCCACGGCCGCATCCTGTACCTGGAAGATGTCAGCGTGAGCTTTGACGGCTTCAAGGCCATCAATAATCTGAGCCTGGACATTGCTCCGGGCGAGCTGCGCTGCATCATCGGCCCCAACGGTGCGGGCAAGACCACCCTGATGGACATCATCACCGGCAAAACCCGGCCCGATTCGGGGCAGGTTTTTTTTGGCAGCACGATTGATTTGCTGCGCTACAAGGAGGCAGAAATTGCCCAGATGGGCATTGGTCGCAAGTTCCAAAAACCCACGGTGTTTGAACAGCTCACGGTGTTTGAAAACCTGGAACTAGCCCTCAAAACCAACAAGGCGGTGACCGCTTCGATGATATTCAAGCTGGACTCGGCACAGAGCGACCGGCTGGCCGAAGTGCTGCACACCATCCACCTGAACGGCAGCGCCTCAAGCCTGGCAGGTTACTTGAGTCATGGACAAAAGCAATGGCTTGAAATTGGCATGCTGCTGATGCAAGACCCCAAGCTGCTGTTGTTGGACGAACCGGTGGCAGGCATGACCGACGAAGAGACCGAGCGCACCGCCGAGCTGTTTTTAAGCCTCAAAGGCAAGCATTCGCTGATGGTGGTGGAGCACGACATGAGCTTTATCAACACCATTTCGGACATCGTCACCGTGCTGTGCGACGGCTCGGTACTGGCGCAGGGCACGCTGGCACAGGTGCAAAGTGATGAGCGGGTGATTGAGGTGTATCTTGGACGGTGAAGGTTTAGGCCGGGTGTTCGCCCCGGCGGGCGACTTACTTTCATTCGCTTCGCCGAAAGAAAGTAAGCAAAGAAAGGGCGACCCTGCTGTCTGCGTCCCTTCGCTACGCTACGGGCAACCTGCGGTGCTCGCTGCAGGTGGGGTCCCGCTCGAACTCGGCTATCGCCTCCGACAATCGC
>JAQTSL010000012.1 GCA_028711355.1 Rhodoferax sp. | reverse complement strand
CGGAATCAACTTGGCGTGCGCCGTCATCAGCGCCAGGCTGTCTGAGGGCGACACCACAAAGTTGCGCCCCAGTACCATGTTGCGGTCGGCGTCGCCGTCCATCGCGGCGCCAAAGTCGGGCGCATCCACAGCACTCATGTGTGCGATCAGGTCTTCGGCGTTGACCGGGTTCGGGTCGGGGTGCAAGCCGCCAAAGTCTTCCAGCGGTTGGGCGTTGACCACGCTGCCTGCGGGCGCACCCAGTTCGCCTTCCAGAAGGGCCTTGGCATACGGGCCGCCGACGGCGTTCATGGCATCCACGCGCACGCTAAAACCGCGCCTGAACATGGCGCGCAACAAGTCAAAGTCAAACAGGCTGCGCATTAGCGCGGCGTAGTCGGCCACCGGGTCGATCACCTGCACCTGCATTTGCTCGACGCAGCGTGTGCCTAGCGTATCGATGTCGATGTCGGGTGCGTCGCTGATACACAGGCGCGTCAGCACCCGGCTGCGGGCATAGACCGCCTCAGTCAGCGCCTCATTGGCCGGACCGCCGTTGCTGGCGTTGTATTTGATGCCAAAGTCGCCATCTGGCCCACCCGGGTTGTGGCTGGCTGAGAGGATGATGCCGCCAAACGCCTGCCGGGTTCGGATCACCGCGCTGACCGCCGGGGTGGACAAAATGCCACCCTGCCCCAGCAGCACCTGCGCCACGCCGTTGGCCGCAGCCAGTTTCAAAATGGTCTGTACCGCAGCGCGGTTGAAAAAGCGCCCATCGCCGCCCAGCACCAGCGTCTTGCCGCGCAGCGCGGCCCCAACCTGACCCGCGCCGTCCAGGCCGCCCAGCACATCGAGCAAGGACTGGACAAAGTTATCAAGATAGCGCGGCTGCTGGAAAACGGTCACCTTCTTGCGCAGGCCGGAAGTACCCGGACGTTGACCATCAAAGGGCTGAGTGGGGTGGGTGTGGATAGCCATGTTGTCAAGAAGCTCAAGCTGATGCGTTGGCCGCAATTTAGCACCAATTAAAATCCGTTCAAACTCTTCTGCTGCCAAGCCTTTGCAGGCTACAGCACCCCAGGCACCCAAGCCGGTGCATCTGGCCCCGAGAAAAATCTGTGACTTTCGCCCTTGAAACCGGTCGCCATGCCACCGGCGACTGGATGTAGATCGAGGAGCTGGATGCCTAAATTGGGGAGCGATTCAAAGTGAGGTGTGACCTTGGAAAACCGCTACGCACGGCAGGGCGACTGGGTCAGGCGCATGCGGTTTTGGGACCAAATCACGCGCCGGGCTGCTTGCCACCCTTGATTTCAGGACAGGATCAACTGCTGAGCAAAGGTGACAAAAGATAGCCTTCAGTTTCAAACAGGCGCAGGCAAACGCGGCAGACATCTGGATCGTAGAGGCGACCCGCACCAGCGCGAATCTCGTCCAGCGCCTTGTCGATGCCCAGGGCGGCCCGATAGGGGCGGTGCGAGGCCATGGCCTCCACCACATCGGCCACGGCGATAATGCGGGCCTCCAGCAGAATTGCGTCACCACGTAGCCCCTTGGGGTAACCACTGCCATCCAGGCGCTCGTGGTGTTGCAGGATCATGTCCATCACCGGCCAGGGGAACTCCACCTGGCGCAGGATGTCGGCTCCTACCTCTGAATGGCTTTTGACCAGCATCAACTCGATTCCTGTGAGTCGGCCTGGGCGGCTCAAAATCTCGGCCGGCACGCTGATCTTGCCCAAGTCATGGATCATTCCACCTAAGCGTATGCCGTCAATCTGATCCGGCGGCAGGCCCAATTTCTGCGCTATGGCGACGGCGAGTTCTGCGACGCGCGCCTGGTGTCCAGCGGTGTAGGGGTCGCGTTTCTCGATGGTGAAAGCGATCGCCTGGATGGTCTGCTCCAGTATGCGTCGATATTGGCCCTGGCTCTCGCGCAGGGCGTCACAGGTGACGCGCAGCTCGTTGGTGCGCTCTGCCACCTGGCTTTCCAGTTGGCGTTGCATGTGGCGAAGTTGCAGGTGCGTGCGTACCCGCGCCAGGACTTCCTCGGCTTGAAAGGGCTTGGACACATAGTCCACGCCGCCAGCACGAAAGGCCGCCAGCTTGTCGGCGGTCTCGGTCAGGGCGCTGATGAAGATCACCGGGATGTCGCGGGTCGCCGCGTCGGCCTTGAGGTGCCTACAGGTTTCATAACCGTCCATGCCCGGCATACGGATGTCCAGGAGAACCAGATCCGGCGCGCTGGCGGCAATGGCACGCAGCGCGATTTCGCCGCTCAGCGCCGGGCGCGCCTTGAACCCCGCCTGTTGCAGTATGCCGCTGAGCACCTGCAGGTTGTTCGGGTTGTCATCAACGATGACGATGCTGCCTTGGCCGTTGTCAATGCTGTTGTTCATGGCAAACCTTGCGCACCCTCGCACAGGGTAACAATTCGATCATAGCGGTAGTCCCGGGCCCATTCTTCGAGTTCACCGGCCAGGCGGGCGTCGATTGCACGCACGCGTTCAATGGCGCGTTGGGTGGATTCTTCGTCCAGGGTTTGGGCCGCACGGCTGAGTTCCTGGCGCAAATCCGTCGGCAGGCGGGTCAGGTCAGCGCCGCTGGCCGGGGCCGCAACGGATACGGTTGACGGCTCCGCATAGCGGTAATGCAACCCCAGCAATCGTTCCATGGCAGAAAACAACTGTTCCTCATCAAGCGGCTTGGAGAGCACATCGTCACAACCGGCCGCGAGGATGGCACCGCGATCCTCGCGGAACGCGCTGGCGGTGAGGGCCGCGATCTTCACCTCGTGGCCGCCGGGCAGTGCGCGGATGCGCCGGGTGGCTTCGTACCCGTCCATGACCGGCATGCGCATGTCCATCCAGATGAAATGCGGGTGCCAGGCCTCAAAGGCATCGAGCGCCTCCTTGCCGTTGGCCGCGATGCGGGTTTCCAGGCCAACTTGCTGCAGCAATTGGGTCAGCAAGAGTTGGTTGTCTTCCTTGTCTTCGACCACCAGTATTCGCCGCTGAGCCTGCCCCTGCGCCAGTGCGACCACGCGGCGGTGGGGCGGCAACGCAACCATCGTCTCGGCTACATCGACCGGCAGGCGCAGGGTAAATGCGGAGCCCTTGTCCACCATGCTCGCCGCCGTCAACCCGCCACCCAGGAGTTGCGCGAACTGCCGCGCAATGGTCAGGCCCAAGCCCGTTCCCTCGCCCGAGCGAATGCCATGCTCGGCTTGGTAGAAGGGCTGGAAGATGTGACTGAGTTCGTCGTCGGTCATGCCCACGCCCGTGTCGCGCACAACGACGATCAGCGTCAGCCGCGTCGATTGGCGGTCCCAATCTGCCGCACTGACATCGAGATCGATGCCACCGTGAACCGTGAACTTGACCGCATTGGACAGCAGATTGATCAGTATCTGGCGCAGCTTGCCGGGGTCGGTGCTGATGAATCGGGGCAAGTCATCGGCCACATGCAGGTTGAGCTCCAGCCCTTTCTGGCGCGCGCGCAGTTCCATGGCCTCGGCAATGGTTTCAATGAGTTCATGCAAGTCACAGGCTTGACTCTGCGTGGTCAGCCGTCCGGCCTCGATCTTGGAGAGATCCAGGATGTCGTTGATCAGGGTCAGCAAATGGCGACCGCTGCGATTGATGGTGGCGAGATTGCGTTTTTGGGGCTGCGCAATGGCGTCGTCATGCTCCATCAATTCGGCAAAGCCGAGAATGGCGTTGAGCGGGGTGCGCAACTCGTGCGACATGTTGGAGAGAAAGACGCTCTTGGCGCGGTTGGCGGCCTCGGCTGTATCACGGGCCGCTTGCAACTCCACCGTGCGCTCTTGCACCAGATGTTCGAGGTGATCGCGGTAGCGCTCCAGCTCAGTCTGCTCCCTCTTGCGCTCGGTGATGTCGGTGAAGATGATGCAGACGCCAAGCCGTTTAGCCAGAACCGGGCTGGCGGCGGTCAGCAGCCATCGCAACGTGCCGTCAGGCTGCAGGATGCCCATCTCCACGTTGTCCACGGTCCGGCCTTCGTGCATGGCCCGCACGCTCGCGTACTCGTCCGCGGGCATCGGCGTGCCGTCCGGTCGAACGATGGACCAGGCAGGTGAATCGAAGGTGCGTTCGACCGCCTCGGATCGGGTCAGGCCCAGGATGTGTTCGGCGGCGGGATTGGCGTCCACGATCTGCCCGGCATCGTCGGTCACCACCACACCGGAAGAGAGGATTCTGAACAGAGACGAGTACCGCACTTCGCTCGCCTGTAGTGCCTCCTCCGCCTGCTTGCGTTCGGCGCGGGTTCGCAGGGCCACGATGCCGAAGGAGAGATCTCCCGCCAGCTCTTCCAACAGCCGCATTTCATCCGGCGTAAAGGCGTTGGGGGTGGTGGAGTAGATGGCGAGAGTGCCGAATGTTTTTGCGCTCTCGTCCTTGAGGGGTAGAGCAAGGTTGGAGCGGTAGCCGAGCCGCAAGGCGGCATCGCGCCAGGGGGCCGCAGTGGGGTCCGTGTCGAAATCCTGGATCGCGGCGCTCTGTCCACTGCGCAGGGCGACGCCGCAGGGGCCGCGCCCGCGTTCCGTATCAGCCCAGGTCATCCCGTCCTGTGCCAAGTAGCCTTCCTCGACTCCAGACCAGGCAATAGGACGGATAGTTTTGGCCTCGTCGTTTTCCGGATACCCCACCCAGGCCATGCAGTAACCAGCCTCGTCGCAAACAATGCGGCAGATTCCAGCAAGTAGAGATTGTTCGTTTTCGGAGCGCAACAGAATCTGGTTGCAATTGCTGATGGCACGCAGTTCCCGATTCAGTTGCAACAACGACTGCTGGTCCAATATGCGATCAGTGATGTCATGCACGGTGCCAAAGGAATGGGACGGCTTGCCTTCTGCCCCGTAATACGTCTCACACTTTTCATTGATATATTTGACGCGCCCATCCGGCATCAGCAAGCGGTGCTCAATGTCGTAAGGCACCTTGCTCTTTAACGAGTCGGTGTAGGCTTTGTTCACCATATCACGATCCTCTGGATGGATCGCGTTCAGGAAAGCTTCGTAGGTGGCGCCAAATTTGTTCTGGTCGATTTCAAAGATACGGAATATCTCGTCCGACCAGGTCAACTCGTTCTTCACGAGATCAAGTTCCCAGTTGCCCAGATGCGCAACGCGCTGCGCCTCGGCCAGACCATGTTCGCTACGCCGAAGCGCCTGCTGGGCAAGTTTGCGTGTCGTGATGTCCTGGATGACGCCCATGACCACTTCCGGATTGCCGTTCTCGTCCCGTTTCACTTCGGCAACAGAAGAGAT
Source organism: Rhodoferax sp. (assembly GCA_028711355.1). GTDB lineage: Bacteria > Pseudomonadota > Gammaproteobacteria > Burkholderiales > Burkholderiaceae_C > Rhodoferax. Next base: position 19,179 of record JAQTSL010000012.1, on the reverse strand, counting down.
GATCTTCGGCGCAGACGTCCCCCTTGGGAGTATCTCGAATTCCAGATCGTAGGGTTGGCTTCTCTCGATCAGATCGACCAGTGCCTGATGGACACGCTCCTGATCCGCAATGCATTTCTCCACCTCCTCGGTCGAAAAATCGGACCGTGCCGGGTCGAACCCGTATATGCGTTTCGCTTCATCTGATCCCCAGAACTGGGTGGTCTTGACGTTGTATTCCCAGTTGCCGATATGACCTATGGCCTGTGCCATGCGGAAACGCTGTTCGCTGGTTCGCAACTCTTCTTCCGCCAGCTTGAGTTGGGTGATATCGAAGTTGATGCCTGTCATGCGCAACGGTTTGCCATCGGCATCTCTCACAAACTGCCCGTAGGCTTTGAGACAGTGGATGCTGCCATCCGGCCACACCACACGGAATTCGGTGTCGTATTCGCGCTCTCCGCGCTGTGCCTGCTTGGAGATTTCGTCGCTGGCCTCGCGGTCGTCCGGATGTATTCCCTGCCGCCATGCTTCATAGGCTCCGGCAAAGTCTTCCCGCTTTACGCCGTACAGTTCATACATCCTGTCATCCCAGACCAGTTCGTTTTTCTGCAGGTTCCAGTCCCAAACGCCCAGGCGGGCCGCCCGGGCAGCCAGGGAGAAACGCTCGTTCATCCGTTTCAAGTTCTCTTCCACCTGCTTGCGTTGGGTGATGTCAATAAAGGTGACGATGACCTGGATGATCGAACCGTCTTTGCCGAAAACCGGATCGGCATTCACCAGCACCCACACATCATTCTCCTGACCGGGGCGATGCACACCAAGAACCACGTCCCTGAGCGCATGGTGTGAAGCCAGGACACGATTGACCGGATATTCGTCGAGCCTAGCGACTTTGCCGTCTTCGCAGAAGAAGTGCCAAGCCGGATCGATCGACATCTTCCCCAATAGCTGATCTTCCGACAGACCGAGAATGTCCTGCGCCATAGAGTTCGACACGACTATCTGCGTGTCCGCGCCATGCACAACAACCGCAGCCTGGATGTTTTGGATCAGCGTTCGGTATCTCGTTTCGTTTTGCCTGAGCATCTCATCTGCCCGCATGCGCTCGGTAATGTCGCGCGCGATGGTAGAGACACCGCTGATATGGCCCAATGCGTCGCGAATGGGCGACAGAGTAAGCGCCACGTGGATCGGTGTTCCATCCTTGCGGATTCGTTGCGTCACATCGTTGATGACGACATCACCATCACACACATTCTTCAGGAGTCGGGATATCTCAGCATGGAGTGCGGGAGCTGCGAGCTTTGTAACCGGTTGACCGATGATTTCAGCGGCAGGATATCCGTAAATCATCTCGGCACCCTTGTTCCAACTGATGATAGTTCCGTCCAGAGATTTGCCGATGATTGCGTCGCTTGACGATTCGACAATGGCGGCAAGCTGCGCCTTGACCAATGCGGCGCGCTGCTGCGCGCTGATATCACGGGCGGCGGCCAACACCCCTTGTACTTCCCCGGCCTCGTTGCGATAGACGCTGGCGTTGTACAAGACCGCGGTACTATGACCATCCCGATGACGGATGGCTAGTTGATAGTCAGTGACCGTTCCTTGCGCAAAGACTTGCTGGTAACCTGCACGCGCCTTGGCGGGTTCGGTAAAGTAATTTGAGAAATCAGTACCGACCAACTCGTCTCGACTCCTTCCTGTCGCTGTCTCGGTCGCCAAATTCACGTCGGTGATTTTGCCATCAGGACTGATGGTGACCAGTGGGTCCAGACTCGCCTCGATCAGGCTGCGCGTATAAAGCGACGAGGCGCGCAACTTCTTTTCGTTGTGCGACAGTTCATCCAGCATCAAGTTCAGACTATCCGCAAGACGGACAATCTCATCGTTGCCATGGATACCCGCTACGCGGGTGGCGAAATTGCCGGCCTGTACTTCCTTTGCCACTGTCACCAGCGACCCGATACGCCGTCCCAGCCGGTACACGACCAGTGCGGCAGCCAGGAGTGACAGGGCGGTGGCCAACAAGACGAAGAACGTGACGTTCCAAATCATTTTGCGCAAATTTTCGGCAACGCCTTCCCTGCCCAAACCGATCCTGGCCCAACCGACATGCCGCTTGCCCATCGCGATCGGCACCGCAACATCGCTGACGAACGCGTCGTCCCGCAACACCCGGCTTGCAAGCGCTGTTTTGACAAGTGCTAGGCTTTGCTCGTCGGCAAGAAATTGCCCGACTTTCGCCGCGTCACTGTGCGCCATCACCCGCCCAGTCGGCGAGATGATCATTGCATAGCGCAATTCCGGATAGTCGCGGAATGACTGTACGACTTCCTGCAATCCAACGACATCGTTGGCCAGCACCCAGGAAAGCGAACTGACCGCAAGCGATTGCGCCAGGCCTGTCGTTGCGTTGCCGCTATCCCGATACAGGCTTGCTCTCTCGCTCCTCACAAGGTAAACGGCAAACGTGGTGGCCAACACAAAGAACCCCACCACGAAAGTCAGGATGATCTGGCGCTTGAAAGAGCCATGCGAAGCCATACCGAAAGGAAACATATACTCTCGCTATTGTTTGTCCAGTGGGCGCACGTCGTGCTCGAACTTTTGTAGAAAATCGTCTATCACCCGGTAGCGCTGATCATCGGCCAGTTCGAAACGGGATAAGGGCAGACGCGCCAGAATCGTTTTTCCTTCCTCGCTGGTGTGCAGTGTGTCGAGTAGTTTGGCAACCTGCTTCCTCAGCGCTTGCGGAACATCATCCCTGGCCACCACACCATTGTTGATCAGCGGCTCAGTTTCCCATTTAAGCTGAAGTTCGTGCGCCTTGTCGGGATGTTCTTTCTGAAAAGCATCCCATGGCAAAGGCCAGGTTGCGGCAGCGGCCACATTGCCGAGGTACACGTTCAAAATGGACGATTCCTGCGAACCTACATACAGATTCTCGATGTCGCGATTTACATCCAGCCCGTGAGCATGCAGGTAGTATTGCGGCATCATGGTGGCCGCCAGGGCCGTACGGGCGGGATAGGACACTTTCTTGCCCTTGAGGTCCGATACTTTATTGATGCCGCTGTCGCGCCTGACCAGGATGAGGCCAGTGAACTTGTAATCGTCCCCCATCTTGGCGATGACGTGGTAACCATGCCCCAGAGAATTTAGCGTCTGATAAGGATTGGGCAGGGCAAAACCGAATTGCCGCGCATACAGCTTGTTCTCGAATTCTTCGTAATTGCGCGAGGCTTCCAGCCTGAAAGTGGTTCCCGGAATATTGCGATTGAGGTATTCAATCAACGGGCCGTAAATTTCAAACAGGCGTACCGGATTATGCAAGGGATGGATGGCAAAAACCCACACGTTTTCGGTCACCGGAGCCGACGCAGCAAACTGCGGCCCCAGGTTCTCGTTCTTTTCATCCTTGCTGCAGGCCAGCAAAACAAAAACGGCCAGCCCCAACGCCAACATGGGCTTTATCGCGTTCCATGTTGTCACATTCCTCGCAGTCAAGTTCAACATACGCATACCTTTTTCAAAATGGCCAATTTGCCCCTGCTGGTGTCTCGCACTTCGACCCTGACCATTTGATCTTCCTGACCAGTGCGAACGGTGGTTCGGCCATGCTTGTCAATGGCCTGCGCGGCGTTGATCAGCAGGTTCATGAACACTTGATAGAGCTGAGACGGGATGCACTTGATATCTGGAATGCCGGCGTATTCTTTGATCACTTCGGCCTTGTATTTGAGTTCGTTCCAGACCACGTTGAGGGTGCCGTCCATGCCCGGCATGCGGATGTCCAGCAGGACCAGATCCGGCGCACTGGCGGCAATGGCACGCAGCGCGATTTCGCCGCTCAGCGCCGGGCGCGCCTTGAACCCCGCCTGTTGCAGTATGCCGCTGAGCACCTGCAGGTTGTTCGGGTTGTCATCAACGATGACAATGCTGCCCTGGCCGTTGTCAATGCTGTTATTCATGGCGATCCTCGCACAGGGTAACAATTCGATCATAGCGGTAGGTCCGCACCAATTCTTCGAGTTCACCGGCCAGGCGGGCGTCGATTGCACGCACGCGTTCAATGGCGCGTTGGGTGGATTCTTCGTCCAGGGTTTGGGCCGCATGGCTGAGTTCCTGGCGCAAATCCGTCGGCAGGCGGGTCAGGTCAGCGCCGCTGGCCGGGGCCGCAACGGATACGGTTGACGGCTCCGCATAGCGGTAATGCAACCCCAGCAATCGTTCCATGGCAGAAAACAACTGTTCCTCATCAAGCGGCTTGGAGAGCACATCGTCACAACCGGCCGCGAGGATGGCACCGCGATCCTCGCGGAACGCGCTGGCGGTGAGGGCCGCGATCTTCACCTCGTGGCCGCCGGGCAGTGCGCGGATGCGCCGGGTGGCTTCGTACCCGTCCATGACCGGCATGCGCATGTCCATCCAGATGAAATGCGGGTGCCAGGCCTCAAAGGCATCGAGCGCCTCCTTGCCGTTGGCCGCGATGCGGGTTTCCAGGCCAACTTGCTGCAGCAATTGGGTCAGCAAGAGTTGGTTGTCTTCCTTGTCTTCGACCACCAGTATTCGCCGCTGAGCCTGCCCCTGCGCCAGTGCGACCACGCGGCGGTGGGGCGGCAACGCAACCATCGTCTCGGCTACATCGACCGGCAGGCGCAGGGTAAATGCGGAGCCCTTGTCCACCATGCTCGCCGCCGTCAACCCGCCACCCAGGAGTTGCGCGAACTGCCGCGCAATGGTCAGGCCCAAGCCCGTTCCCTCGCCCGAGCGAATGCCATGCTCGGCTTGGTAGAAGGGCTGGAAGATGTGACTGAGTTCGTCGTCGGTCATGCCCACGCCCGTGTCGCGCACAACGACGATCAGCGTCAGCCGCGTCGATTGGCGGTCCCAATCTGCCGCACTGACATCGAGATCGATGCCACCGTGAACCGTGAACTTGACCGCATTGGACAGCAGATTGATCAGTATCTGGCGCAGCTTGCCGGGGTCGGTGCTGATGAATCGGGGCAAGTCATCGGCCACATGCAGGTTGAGCTCCAGCCCTTTCTGGCGCGCGCGCAGTTCCATGGCCTCGGCAATGGTTTCAATGAGTTCATGCAAGTCACAGGCTTGACTCTGCGTGGTCAGCCGTCCGGCCTCGATCTTGGAGAGATCCAGGATGTCGTTGATCAAGGTCAGCAAATGGCGACCGCTGCGGTTGATGGTGGCGAGATTGCGTTTTTGGGGCTGCGCAATGGCGTCGTCATGCTCCATCAATTCAGCAAAACCGAGGATGGCGTTGAGCGGGGTGCGCAACTCGTGCGACATGTTGGAGAGAAAGACGCTTTTGGCGCGGTTGGCGGCCTCGGCGGCTTCAAGCGCGGCGTGCAGATCGCGATCAGCCCGATCAATGCGGCGCATCAAGAACCACAGCAAGATGCCCACCAGAGAGAGCCCGATCACGCCAACGAGGGTGTTGCGCATGGCGGCGGCCAGGACTTTGCTGGTGATGGATGCCGTGGGAACCCCTGAGAAGGCGATCCAGTTGGCCTCGGGGATGGAGACAAAGGCATAGTGCCGGGCCACACCGTCGGTGCCAATGGTCTGGGCATCACCATCCCGAATCTGGAGCGCCAGCTTCGGCCCCGTCTGGTCACCCACATACTTGCCAATAAGCTGCTCCTGGTCGGCGTTGCGCCAGATCATGATGCCGTCCGCCGAGATGAACCCGAAACGCGTGCCTTCGGGCATGGAACCGGCGGAAATGCGCGGATTGAAACGCTCCAGGTCGAGCGGCAAGCCCAGAAAGCCGCGCAGCTCCTTGTTTTCGCCCCAAACCGGCTCCAACAGTACCGATACCAGCTTGCCCGTGATCGGGCCCATGAAAGGCCTGCCGACGATAAAGCGCTGTTCGGCCAACGCACGCTGGAACCACTCGGTTTTCGCCACCGACACCGGCTTGCCGCCCGGCTGAGGAACGGCAGAACACGGGGCAGAGCCATTCAAGTCCACGGTTGCCAAATTGGCAAATTCCGGAAACATGGCGTGCAAATCCGCAAACAAGGTGCCGCAGTTGGTCGGGTCCATGGCCTGAACCTCCGGGCGCTGACTGATGCCGGTCATGCGCTCGCGGTTGCGCTCCAGCAGCACCGTTGTGTTGTTGGCGATCAGGGTGCTCAGAGTCCTGAGCCGCCCCCGCTCGTCGTCCACGGCGTTGTTGAAATCGGAATAGAGGGCAAAACCCAGCATGCCAACGAGAGAAACCACCACCACGGCCGCCAGCGCATACAGATAGTTTTTCATGGAAACTGCGTTGGTCGGCATGGCATCCTGACTGTCTTTGCCTTGCACGCGATATGGCATGGTCACACCTCATAGATGCACAAAAAGTCAATCCCTGCGCGGCACAGTGTCACACTCAAATGGCAAGCCAAGTTGTCGATCATCAAGAATGTGGCATTTAAACGGTGGTCAGCCATTGGCTACGCGACCTTGACGAAGACGTTGCAGTCAGGCCCTGACAGCGCGGCAGCTCAGGCCGAAAACCGCCAGGAATCCCTTGGAAACCATAAAAACTACTACTTCTCTAGCAGTGATCAAAAAAGGGGCACATTTTTTGCTTCGTCAGCCGCGTTGCTTCTGGATTGGTGCGGCTGCCAACACGCTTGAGGCGTGGTGGCTGGGACAGGTGACCGGGCTTTGGGGTGAAATGCGTGCGCCTTAGGCCTTCGCGCACGACGGCATCACCCCGCGCGTGCCTTCACCCAAAACCGCACGCACCTGACCCAGTCGCTGCGCCGTGCGTTGATGCTGCTTGTTTAGCACTCTGCCTCACTCTCCATGGCAACTCAAGTGGACGCTTTGGCGGCCTGACGGTCTGCATCGGGACGCATCACTTTGATTCGTGCCCCGCCTCGCCACAGTCTTGGCAATCTTTGCCAAGCGCCGTTAAAATCCGCTCATGACTACCGTGACCATGAACATTTCCCTGACCGACGAGCTGAAAACTTTTGTCGATGCACGCATCCAGGCACGCGGTTACAGCTCGACCAGTGAGTACATGCGGGATCTGGTGCGGCGCGATGAAGAGCGGGCCAGCGAAGAGCGCTTCAAGGCTCTGCTAGAAGACGCAATGCAGTCTGAATCCGCCGGGGACTGGGAAGACTTGCGCAAGGATTTTCTGGCTGAATCTGGCGTGCCCCTGACCACTCAACGCTCTGCATGAAACGCCTTCGTGTAAAGCGTTGCGCCATGCGTGACTTGGCGCAAGCGCGCGCCTATTACAGGAGACAAGCGCCGCCTGTCGTGGCTGATTTTGCGTTGGCCATAGACGCCGAACTGCTTGATTTGCGGCGAAATCCAGCCAAAGGCTCACCGCGCTACGGGCTACAGATCGGATTTGCTGGCCTGCGCAGTTGGACTGTGAAAATGTTTCCTTACGCCATTTTTTACGTTCCGCAAACCGACTGTGTTGTGGTCATCCGCGTGCTGCATCAGGCGGCAGATATTCCCACCCATTTGGGCCAATAATTTTTTCGGACACCCTGTGACCTACGCCTCTGAAACCCGTCGCCGCCGCACCTTTGCCATCATTTCGCACCCTGACGCTGGCAAAACCACGCTGACTGAAAAGCTGTTGCTGTTTTCGGGCGCGATCCAGATTGCCGGCGCCGTCAAAAGCCGCAAGGCCAGCCGCCACGCCACCAGCGACTGGATGGAAATTGAAAAGCAACGCGGCATCTCGGTGGCCAGCTCAGTGATGCAAATGAGCTACCGCGACCATGTGGTGAATCTGCTCGACACGCCCGGTCACAAGGACTTTTCTGAAGACACCTACCGGGTGCTGACCGCCGTGGACTCCGCCTTGATGGTGATCGACGCGGCCAACGGGGTCGAATCGCAAACCCGCCGCCTGATCGAGGTCTGCCGCCAGCGCGACACGCCGATCATCACCTTTGTCAACAAAATGGACCGCGAGGTGCGCGACCCGCTCGACATTCTGGACGAGGTCGAACGCGAGCTGGGTATGCCCTGCGTGCCCATGACCTGGCCGGTCGGTCAGGGCAAGCACTTTGGCGGCATCATCAACCTGCGCACCAAGACCATGACGGTGTTTGAGGCCGGTAGCGAGCGCCGCCCACAAGACTTTGATGCCATGCCGCTGTCCAAGCCAGAGGCACTCCAAGCCCGTTTTGGTCACGATTGGGACACTGCGCTGGAGAGCATGGAACTGGCCACTGGTGCCTCGCCCACGTTTGACCGTGAAGCCTTTTTGGCGGGCCAGCAAACCCCGGTGTTCTTTGGTTCGGGCGTCAACAACTTTGGCGTGATGGAAGTGCTGGATGCGCTGATTGATTTGGCTCCCTCACCGGGACCGCGCACCAGCAGCTTTGTCGTCAACAAGCAGCCGGTGATCAAAGAAGTACAACCTGAGGACGCCGCTTTCTCAGGCGTGGTGTTCAAGGTGCAGGCCAATATGGACGCCAACCACCGCGACCGCATCGCCTTTGTGCGCATTGCCAGCGGCAAGTACCAGCCGGGCCTGAAGCTCAAGGTCATGCGCACCGCCAAAGAGCTGCGCCCGACCAGCGTGGTGACCTTCATGAGCCAGCGCCGCGAGGCGGTGGACGAGGCCTATGCCGGCGACATCATCGGCTTTACCACCCACGGCGGCGTGCAACTGGGCGACACCATCACCGACGGCAGCGTCAATCTGCTGTTTACCGGCCTGCCGTTTTTTGCGCCCGAGATGTTCAGCACCGTGATTCTGAAAAACCCGCTGCGCACCAAGCAGTTGCAGCAAGGGCTGGCGCAACTGGGCGAGGAGGGCGCGATCCAGGTGTTCCAGCCCGAGATGGGCGGCAACATGCTGCTGGGTGCCGTGGGGCAATTGCAGTTTGAAGTGGTGCAGCACCGCCTCAAGGGTGAATACGATGCCGACGTGCGGCTGGAGGCCAGCCAGTACACCGGCGCGCGCTGGATCACTGCCGACACCCCGCAGGAGTTGAAAGACTTTGTCAACGCCTACCCGCAGCGCATGGCGCGCGATGCGGCCAACACGCTGGCCTACCTGTGCACCAGCCCGTACGACGTGCGCCTGGCGCAAGAGCGTTTTCCCAAAATCCACTTTCACCCGCTGCGCGAACACGCCGGGCTGGCGCTGCAAAGCGCGGGCTAATGGCTGACGCGCAATGAAGCCCAGGTATGTCTTCCAGATTGTCATTGCGGGCTGCGACCCGCAATCTATGAATTCGGTGCCATGGATGGCGGGTCATGCCCGCAATGACAGACAGTGAAACCACTCGCAGACTGGCCACTGGCCGAACGCCGCCAGATCACTGGCGTGTTCACCGACATCGACGACACGCTGACCACCGGCGGCATCATCACGCTTGACGCATTGCAGGCGCTGACCGATTTGAAAGCTGCCGGTTTGCTGGTGATCCCGGTCACCGGGCGGCATATCGGCTGGTGCGAGCGTTTGGCGCAGGGCGACGCAGCGCAGGGCATCGCGCCCTGGCCGCTGGACGCGCTGCTGGCAGAAAACGGCGCGCTCGCGCTGGTGCCAGAAATTACTGATAGAAATGGCATCCAGAGCTTATCCAATAAGCGTAAGAAGCTATCAAAGTTATATCAGCAGAGTGACCCTGAGCGCACCGTCAACAGCGCCCGAATGCAGCAGGTGGCGCAGCGCGTGCTGCGCGAGGTAGCGCCAGCGCGGCTGGCACAAGACCTGGGCGGGCGCGAAACCGATATCGCTTTCGACTACCACGAACAGCAGCACCTGACACCTGCCCAGGTGCAGCAGGTGCTGGCAATCCTGGTTGACGAGGGTATGCACACCAGCGTCAGCAGCATCCACATCCACGGCTGCTTTGGCGACTTCAACAAATGGCAGGGTGCCTGCTGGCTGGTGCGCCAGTTGTATCGGCGCGAGCTGGCGCAAGAGCTGGAGCGCTGGGTGTTTGTCGGCGATTCGGGCAACGACCAGCCAATGTTTGAACACTTTGCGCACAGCGTCGGCGTGGCCAACATTCGCCATTGCGCGGCGTCGCTGACGCAACTGCCGCGTTACATCACCGCGAGCGAACGTGGTGCTGGCTTTGCCGAGCTGGCCCGGGCGATACTTGAGGCGCGTTGCGCTTAAGCGCGATGGCAACTGCACAACAGGCGCACGCGCCTGCTTCAAAAATTGGGCTTGTCAGCGTCTTTGTCTCGACCCTGTTTCAGCTTTCCGGGGTGTTCATGTTGTCGCCCTTGGTCTTGCTGATGCTAAAAAAAGCCGAGGTCTCGACCAGCGTGGCCGGCTTGTTTGCCGCTTCCACTTGGCTGGGCATTTTCATCATGACCCCGTTTGCGTCCCTGGTGACGCAAAAGCTGGGACACAGAACCGCAATGTGGCTGTCTTCAGCCATGCCGCTGGTGGCCGCGCTGGTCTATTTCACAACCAGCAACCTGTGGCTGTGGCTGGCTGCAATTTTGATTGCCGGCCTGGCCGACGGCTTGCGCTGGGTGCTGGCCGAAGCCTTTATTGCCGAATTTGCCCCACCGGGGCAAATCGGCCGCACCATCGGGGCCTTTGCCACCATGATCGGTCTGACCTTTGTGATTGGCCCGACCCTGCTGGTCTGGGTCGGCCCTGACAGCGACTACGCGCCATGGCTGGTGCTGGCCCTGCTTGGCGCCGGCCTGGCCGCAACAGCCTTGATCCCCGTGCTGCCGCCTGCGCACGACACTGCCAACACACGCGTGGGCTTTAGCGGCTTGTGGCACGCCGTGCTGAGCCACCCGGTGATCATGCTGGCGGGTTTTGTCGGTGGTTTTTTTGAACTCGGGCTAGCCTCCATTCTGCCCCTGTACGGACTGACCCTGGGCCTGAGTGCCAGTGCTGCCGCCTTTTTGGTGGCGGTCAGCGGCACCGGCAGTACCCTGGTGGCGATGCCTGCGGGCATCCTGGCCGACCAATTTGCCATCCCATCCCTGGGGCGGCGAACCCTGATGACTGCTTTTTCCGCGCTGATTTTGCTGGCCACCACGGCTAGCCTGTGGGTGGTACAGCAGAGCTGGCTGGTGTGGCCGATGGTGGGCGTTTGGGGTGCCGCTGGCGGCGCGCTTTACACCTTGGCCATGATAGACATTGGCGCACGCGAAAAAGGGCTGGCGCTGGTCAACAGCACCGCCGTGCTGGTGCTCACCTACACGCTGGGCGGGCTGGTGGCCTCTGGCCTGTGCGGCGTGCTGATTGAGCATACTTTGAGCGTTGGCTTTCCGGTCTTTACGTTGAGTGTGGCGGCAATCGGACTGACTGCACTTCTTAACACCCAACGAGCCGCTGAGCAACGATGAATTTACCGCAGTCGCATGGCTCTAACATTGCGCTTGCTACAGTCCGCCATTCTGTTACTGGAAACACCATGTTTTTTGCCACCGACCTTGACACCGTCACCCACGGCATCCAACTCGCCGTGGCGCCGGTGTTTCTGCTGACCGCTGTGGCGGGCATGATCGGCAGCGTGGCCGGGCGGCTGGCGCGCATCATCGACCGCGCCCGCGTGTTAGAAGACCGCATCGATAAGGCATCAACCGACGACCCAATGCTGGCGGCGTTTGACGAATTGCACCAGTTGCGCCGCCGTGGCGCACTGGTCAACACCTGCATCGCGTTGTTGACGTTTTGCGCCATCATGATCGGGCTGACGATCATGGCGTTATTTCTGGGCGAAACTACCGAGATGCAGATTTTTCGGATTGCCACCCTGCTGTTTTTGCTGGGCGTAAGTTGCTTTCTGCTGGCCCTGCTGTGTTTTCTGGCCGAAACCCTGATCGCCACCCGCATCCTCAAATTTGGTCGGAATGTGCGCGCCGGCAGCTCCTGACCTTTTGAAAGCGTTTCATCATGCCGCACCGCTCCAAACGAAACTTGCCACTGGGCGTTTTGCTGGCCAGCCACCCGATCTGGGGGCAGCTCAGCAAAAAGGTACTGGAACAACTGGCCAGCCAGTTCCGCACCGAGCCAGCGCAGGCCAACGGCCTGCTGCTGACGCAGGGCCAGTTGCCGACCCGGCTGGGATTGATCCTGAGCGGCGAAGTGCAGCTCAGTGACCCCGACCTGGGGTTGTCGGTGCGACTGTGGGCCGGGCAGATGCTCGGCTTTGGCGTGACACCGCAGCGCCAGTTACCCACTTGGCAGGCCAAGGCCGTGAGTGACTGCGACATGGCCTGGCTGGCGCCGCAGGCGCTGCAACAGTTGTGCGAAAAATTTCCATCGCTGTTTTATTTTTTTCCGTCGATCGAGCCGCTGGAGCCAGATGATCGCGCCATGGGTTCCACCAGCGAAGCGTCGGCAGCGTTGAACTTGCTCGGCACGCCGATCAAGACGCTGATCAAGCGCGCACCCATCACGGTCGCCCCTGACACCACCATCCAGGCCACCGCGCAGCAGATGGCCGACCTGCGCGTTTCGTCGGTGCTGCTGATCGAACAGGGCTTGCTGTTTGGTCTGGTGACCGACCGCGACCTGCGCAACCGCGCGGTGGCACAAGGGCTGGACATCAACCGACCGGTGTCAGACATCGCCACGCTGGCGCCGATGACGGTGGCCGCCAACAGCCCGGCGTTTGAAGCGCTGTTGCTGATGGCGCGCCACAACATCCACCATATGCCGGTGATGGATGGCGCCAAAATTGCTGGCATGATCACCACCACCGACCTGACCGAGCAGCACAGCACCTCGGCGGTGTATCTGGCGGGCGACATCTACAAGCAGCGCACGCTGGACGGGCTCAAGCAGATCAGTGGGCACGTCAAACTGCTACAGCAACACCTGGCCGCCGCCGACGCCAGCGCCTATAGCACCGGCCACATCATCACCGCCATCACCGACGCACTGACCACGCGCCTGATCCAATTGGCCGAATTGCAACTGGGGCCGGCGCCGGTGGACTACGCGTGGGTAGCGGCTGGCAGCCAGGCGCGCAGCGAACAGACCGCCAAGAGTGACCAGGACAACTGCCTGATCCTGGACGACCGCTATGACTCGGCAGCACACGGCGACTACTTTAGGCGATTGAGTAAATACGTCTGCGACGGGCTGGCCGAATGCGGCTACATCCATTGCCCCGGCGAGATGATGGCGATGACCGAGCAGTGGCGTCAGCCGCGCCAGGTGTGGGCCGAATATTTCCGCAAATGGATCGAGCAGCCCAAACCCAAGGCGCTGATGCTGACCTGCGTGTTTTTTGACCTGCGCGTGATTCACGGCAAGACCGACCTGCTGGAGAGCCTGCGCCAGGACGTGCTGCGCCTGACCAAGGGTAACAGCCTGTTTCTGGCGCATATGGTCAGCAACGCGCTCAAGCACCGTCCGCCACTGGGCCTGTTTGGCACCATCTCGCTGGTCAAGGGCAGCGAACACCCTAACACGGTGGACCTCAAGCACAGCGGCATCGTGCCGATTGTCGATCTGGCGCGCATCTACGCGTTGGCCGCCGGTGTGTCGGTGGCCAACACGCACGACCGACTGGAGGTGTCGGCGCAGGCGGGCGAAGTCAGCAAACAGGGCGCACGCGACCTGCGCGATGCGCTGGAATTTCTGGGTAAACTGCGTATCGCGCACCAGGCGCGCCAAACCCGGCAAGGCAAAGACCCCGATAACTTTTTAGCGCTGGAAGAGCTCAGCAACTTCGAACGCAGCCACCTCAAAGAAGCCTTCAGCGTGGTGCAAACGTTGCAGAGTGTGCTACAGCAGCGCTATGCTGGTGGGCAGTTTGGTTAAGCTGACAAAAGGCAGGCCGTTCCATGTTCCAGTACCTTACCGTCCCAGTGACACCTTTTGCCCAGAATTGTTCGTTGGTCTGGTGTGACCAGACTTGGCAAGCGGCGGTGATCGACCCGGGTGGCGATCTGGATGTCATCCTGGCCGAAGTCAGTCGTTTGAAGCTTCAGCTCAGGCAAATCTGGCTGACCCACGGCCACATTGATCACGCTGGCGGCGCCGGTGAACTGGCGCAGCGGTTGGGGTTGCCGATCATCGGACCGCACCCAGCCGACCAGTTCTGGATCGACGGCCTGCCCGCGCAGAGCCGGATGTTTGACTTTGCGCCCGCGCTGGTGTTCACCCCCACGCGCTGGCTGCACGACGGCGACACGGTGACAGTCGGTCAGTGCACGTTGCAGGTACGTCACTGCCCAGGGCACACCCCCGGGCATGTGGTGTTTTATTCGCCGCAGGCGCGGCGCGCGTTTGTCGGCGACGTGTTGTTTGCTGGCTCCATTGGTCGCACTGATTTCCCGCAGAGTGACCACGCCGCGCTGATCGCCAGCATCCAGCAGCGTCTCTGGCCAATGGGCGACGACACGGTGTTCATCCCCGGCCACGGCCCCGAGAGCACGTTTGGCCGCGAGCGGCGCAGCAACCCGTATGTGCTGGATTGATATATCTTCCAAGATAAAAAATGGGTATAGTGAACTAGAGGGCAATAACTAGGGAAAACCCTTATATTCCATTCATGCTGACAAATCACGAAGAGCCATCCCTCTCGCCAGAGTTGACGCCGCAGCCTGCTGCCGGTGGTGCGCTGGTGCCCGCCCCGCGGGAGCCGCGCCAGCCCGACCTGATGGTGCCGATCCGCTCGCTCGGCGCCAACCACCGCAGTCGCATCGCCGCTCATTTGAAAGAACTCAACGCGCACGACCGCTATTTCAGATTTGGCTACGCTGCCAACGACCAGCAGATTCAGCGCTACGTCGATGGACTCAACTTTGACCGCGACGAAATCTTTGGCATTTACAACCGGCATCTCAAGCTGATTGCAATGGCGCATCTGGCCTATTCAGACCTTGACCGCAGCCAGGCCGGCGCCGAGTTTGGTGTGTCGGTTTTGCAACACGTGCGCGGGCGCGGCTACGGTGCCCGGTTGTTTGAGCGGGCCGTCATGCACGCGCGCAACGAAGGCGTTCGCACCATGTATGTTCACGTGCTCAGTGAAAACACCGCTATGTTGAGAATAGCCAGAAGTGCCGGCGCCAAGGTCGAGCGTGACGGTGCCGAGTCTGAAGGTCATTTGCTGTTGCCACCGGCAACGCTTGACACGCGGGTAACGGAAATGATTGAAGAGCAGTTGGCGAACGCCAATTACCAGATCAAGCTACAGGCCAAATTCATTCGCAAGACGCTCAACGCCATGGTCCATGGCTGGCAGCCGGGGGACCCGGATCGACGGGCCAACAAGCGTGTGACCATTGACAAATGACGGTCAGATTTTTCCGCTATCCTTACGGCTTGTTCAACCACTGCATATCCTGCCAATCCGGCCGTGTCTGATCCCCATCCTGCTCGCCCTGAGCGCGAAGATTCCCGCACCTTCCTGCAAAAAGTCGCCGAGTTCATTCACCCCGGACCGGATTCCACCGACGAGCTGATAGAAACGCTGGCCGAAGCCGAACAAAACCAGTTGATCGGCGCCGACTCACGCAAGATGCTCGAAGGCGTGATCGGCATGGCCGACATGAGCGCGGGCGACGTTATGGTGTCAACCCCGCGCATGGATTTGGTCAATATTGATGACCCGTACGACGTGGTGATGCACGGCGTGATCGATACCGCGCACTCGCGCTTTCCGGTCTATGAAAACGATCGTGAAAACATCATTGGCATTTTGATGGCCAAGGACTTGCTCAAGCTACAGCGCGCACCCGAGCTCAATATCCGCGCCTTGCTGCGCCCGGCCGTTTTTGTGCCTGAAAGCAAAGGCTTGAACGATCTGCTGAGCGATTTTCAAAGCAACCATAACCACCTGGCCATCGTCATCGACGAATTCGGGCGCGTCGCCGGGCTGGTGACCATTGAAGATGTGCTGGAACAGATCGTCGGCGAGATTGAGGACGAGTTTGACATTGCTGACGATGAAGGCGACATCTTTGGGCTGCCCGATAAAAGCCACCGTGTCAGCGGCGACACGCCGATCGAGCGCGTTGAAGCTTCGTTTGGCGTCAAGCTGGAAGGCTCTGATCCGCAGGACAGCTTCGAAACCATTGGTGGCCTGATCGCCCACGAAATGGGGCACGTTCCCAAACGCGGTGAGCATCACGTCATAGCCGGGCTGAACTTTGTTGTGCTGCACACCCGGGGTGGCGCGGTGAAATGGTTCAAGGTCACCCCGGCAGTTGATGACGCAAGCTGAAGTGCCGTCCCGCGGCGCACGCGCTGTAACGTTGCCAATGGCGGCCCTGCTGGCACTGCTGGCTGGCGCCTTGCAGGCGGCCAGTCTGGCGTGGCCGTGGGGCGAGTTGCAGTTTTTGCGCTGGGCGGTGCCGACGGGCGAACCACTGTGGGGGCTGCAGATTTTGTCGATGTCGGCATTGGTAACGTTGCTGCTGCGCTGCGCGACCGCCTGGCGTGCCGCCGCTCTGGGCTGGTTGTTTGCCCTGGCCTGGCTGAGTGCCAGCTTTGGCTGGCTTTACGTATCGATGCACAGCTACGGCGATCTGAGCGCCGTTCTGTCTGCTTTGGCGGTGCTGGCGCTGGCCGCTGCGTTGGCCCTTTATTACGCCTTGGCTTGTGCTTGTTTTAAGCTTCTAGCGGGCGTCAATCATGCGCTGACTGCTCTTTGTTTTGCAGCGCTTTGGTTATTGGCTGAGCTCGCGCGGGGTCAGTGGCTGACCGGGTTTGGCTGGGGCGGCGTTGGCTATGCACACGTCACTGGCCCACTCCAGGCGTGGCTGGCCTGGCTTGGCAGTTACGGCACCGGCGCGTTGGCTGCCGCCGTCGCCGCTGTTTTGGCGCTGCTGATCAGGGCCAGTAGCTGGCGCAGCAGAATGGCGGCGGCTGGCGCGCTGGCTGCGCTGTGGCTGGTGCCGGCGGCACTGCCGGTCAGCACTGGTGTGCCCCAGGGTGAACTGCGTGTCACGTTGCTGCAAGGCAACATTGCGCAAGAAGAAAAATTTCAACCAGCCAGCGGCGTGTTGAAGTCCCTGCGCTGGTACGGCGAGCAACTGCAGAGCGCAGACGGTGACCTGGTCATTACCCCCGAAACCGCTTTACCGGTGTTGCCTGCGCAACTGCCAGACGGTTATTGGCAGGCGCTTGCGCAACGCTTTGCGAGCGGCGAACAGGCGGCGCTGGTGGGTATGCCGCTGGGCGATGTTGAGCGTGGTTACACCAATTCGGTGGTGGGTTGGCGCCCCGGCCTGAGCCCGCCGTGGCGCTACGACAAGCACCACCTGGTGCCGTTCGGCGAATTCATCCCGCCGCTGTTTCGCTGGTTTACCAACCTGATGCAGATCCCGTTGGGTGACTTTGAGCGTGGTGGCTTGCCGCAGCCCACCTTTGACTGGAACGGCCAACGCCTGGCAGCAACCATTTGCTATGAAAACCTGTTCAGCGAAGAGCTGGCCACCCAGTTTGTGGATCTGGCTACCGCGCCCACCCTGCTGTTGAACGTCAGCAACCTGGGCTGGTTTGGCCAACATCTGGCGATGGACCAGCATTTGCAGATAGCCCGGGCGCGCGCGCTGGAGTTTGACCGGACATTTCTATTGGCGACCAATACCGGGCGCAGCGCCATCGTGGATCATCGGGGCGTGGTCACGCATCAGATCGCGCCACACACCGTGGGCGCGCTGCACGCCACCGTTCAGGGGCGCAGCGGCCTGACGCCCTACGCGCGCTGGAGCGCCCGTTGGGGTCAACTGCCGCTGTGGGCGTTGGCGCTGGGCACGGTGGCGGGGCTGGCATGGTTGCAGCGACGGCGCGCCTTGCGTTGTTAGAAAACCGCTACGCACACCAAGGTGACCGGGTCAGGTGCATGACTGTGAATGGCAGTTTTTTCATTGGCGGTAGTGGCCTTGAGGTTCAAATCGGCGAGTAAAGCCACAAGCGATCAATAACAATCAGTGTCTTGCCATTCAATGTCCACTGTGGGCCAGCCTGTTCAAGGAAACTTGATAGGTGTTGCCACGATTGGTCCCAATTTTTGGTTATCGTTAAGTAGGCCTGTGTTCTATCAAATTTCCGCCAATGGGTATTAAACTGCCAGTGCTGATTTTCTCGGTTAAATGCACGTTCCACTACAGGACAAATACTGCTGCAAAGCAACAATTGACAAAGGTATAAGCCATGAAAGGCATGATGGATTTTTTGGAGAAAGCTGGTCTGGTCAAACGAGACATTCCGGCGGGCCTATCAACGAATGAAAGCACAAACGCTGCGGCCACACATCAAACCTCAACCCCCACTCCAACACCAACCGATGGTTCCCCCGTGCTCACCTCACCAGTCGAACCTGGTGTAGGGGTGAACGTGACACTTAACCTGGATCGCATTTATAGCGATCATGGTGTCAACCCCTCGCTGTATCCGGCGGAGCGGCTGATGCGGCTGATGGATGGTTTGAGCGCCATGGACCCAGCAACGCGCCAGATGGCCATCAACGCCATGGACGCCGCCGACGAGTCCTGGTCGATTGATGACCCGCTCAATGATGCCGCTGCAAAAATACAGGCACTGGCCGCGCACGCCAGCAGCATCACTGGGAGTCTGCAGCAACTTGAATTGGAAACCCAGGCGCGGCTAGACGCGGTGACCAGCCGCCAGGAAAAAGTGGTGGGCGACATCCGCAAGCAGATGGCTGAACTCGAAGGCTTGGTGGAGCGAGAGCTGAGCCGATCGGCACAAGAGATCGCCACCCAAGAGGTCAACATGAAAACTGCGCGCGAACAGATCGCCCGAGAATTGGCCGAAGTAGCCCAGGTCAGCCAGCGCTTGCAAAGTCTTTCAGGCCAGGTTGGCGTCTCAAAAACCAACGTACAGGAATAGAAAAATGGCCAGTTTGACCCCGCTATCCAAAGGACTTATCGGTTTGGCCGTGGTGGGTGCCATGGCCTCCGCGGTGTGGCATCTGGTGCTCAAAGAACGCTTAGGTTCTGCTGCCCCAACGGATTGGCAAAGCGCACCGAGTGCGACCGCACCGACTCCAAATTCAGCATCGACGTCACCCGCACCGCAGCCATCGCCAGCGCTTGCGGTCCAGGCCCCCAATGTGGATGGATCATCTGCGGAAAACTTTGAAACCGGGCGCAAATTATTGGCCAACGGGGACTTTGCGCAGGCTCGCAAACACCTTGAAGCCGCAGTCCATGCCGGTAACGGGGCAGCAGCTTGCCTGCTGGGCGAAATGACCCTCAAAGGGCAGGGCGGCCTGGTGGCCAACCAGG
>JAQTSL010000244.1 GCA_028711355.1 Rhodoferax sp. | reverse complement strand
CAGGTCGGAATTGCGGAACCCGGCGATCAACGTCACATGGTTGCCTAGCCGCAGGTGCGAGCGCATGATCGGGTAAACCGGCGGCAGGCCCAGCCCGCCAGCAGTGAACACCACCGTTTGCAGACCTTCGTAGCGGTGCAGCTCGCTGGGCCGACCCAGCGGGCCGGCGATACCGCTGAAAGCGTCGCCGACAATCATTTTGTTGATGGCAATGCTGCTCGCTCCCATGCCTTGCACCACCAGGCAAATGGTGCCGGCCTGGGCGTCCCAGTCGGCCAGCGTGAGCGGGATCAGCTCGCCTTTGTCCCACGGCAACACGCGCACAAATTGACCCGCTTGCGCGGCCGCCGCCACCAACGGCGAATGCACGATGAACTCGACAATGCCGTCGGCCAGATGGATTTTTTCAAGAATGGTTTGCGGCGCGCCCGCCAACCCGGTGTAGTGGCCAGCGGCGCGCACCATGTTGCTGATCTGCTCGCTGGTGAGGTCAATGTTGCCAACAATCTCGCGTGCGGCGGCTTGGCCGTCACCGGCCGCGCGAATCGCTGTTGAGCCACCGCGTGCAGCGTCGCCACCTGAATAAACCCCGGCCAGTGAGGTTTGCTGCGAGCCCGCTGCCACATCGATGGTGCCCCACTGGGTGGTTTTCAGGCTGGGCTCAGCGTCTTTGATGATCGGGTTGGGCGTGTTGCCCAACGCCATGATGACCAGATCGACTGCCATTGGTTCGGTCTGGCCAGTGCTGACCGGGCTGCGCCGCCCCGACGCATCGGGTGCGCCCAGTGCGATTACATCGAGCAGGCTGTGGGTCACAAAATGGGTCTTGTCGTCGCCGATGAATTCGCGCGGGGCGCGCAGCTCTTTGAGCTCAATGCCTTCTTCAAACGCGTGGTGCAATTCCTCGACCCGGACCGGCATTTCGGCCTGCGTGCGGCGATAAACGATCGTCACCAAGCCACCCAGGCGGCGCGCCGTGCGGGCGGCATCCATGGCGGTATTGCCGCCACCGATGACCATGATGCGCTTGCCACGCGTCTCGGGCAGGGGGGTTTCGTAGTCGGTGTGCAGGCCTTGCATCAGGTTGACGCGCGTCAAAAATTCGTTGGCCGACATGACGTTGAGCAAATGCTCGCCCGGCACGTTCATGAAACGCGGTAAACCGGCACCGGTGCCAACGAATATCTTCCAGAAGCCGGCTTGTTTCAGATCCTGCAACGTGGCGGTCTTGCCAACCACAAAATTGGCGACAAATTTGCCGCCGAGCAGCTTGATTTTGCCCACCACATCGTCGATCAGGTCGTTGGGCAGGCGAAACTCGGGGATGCCATAACGCAGCACGCCACCCAGGGCGTGAAAGGCCTCAAATACCGTCACCGGGAAACCCTCAGACGCCAACAAATAGGCGTTGATCAGACCGGCCGGGCCGGAGCCGACCACTGCCACCGGTGGCTTGTCGGCCTTGGCCCAGGGGTCGGGCCGATTGGCAAAGCGCGCGGTGATGCCCTCGGCATTGACCAGCTTTTCGCGCTGCGGCAGGTACCATTCGATCTGACCGATTTCGATCGGCTGCTTGGTGTGCGTGCAGACGCCCTGGCATTGCAATTCTTGTGGGCAAACGCGCCCGGTCACATTGGGCAGCGGGTTGCAGTTTTCGATCAGCTCCATGGCTTCGCGAAAGCGCCCGGTGCCCAGCAACTCAAGCATTTGCGGGATGTGAATCTTGACCGGGCAGCCGCCTTTGGGCTCGGCCTTGCCTGCTACGTGCAGGCCCAGCTCGCACGGCTTGTCTTCACACTGCTTGTCGCGCAGTGCCTCGAGCCAGACCAACATTTCTACTTCACGCGCGCTGTAGCCCTGACCCATGTAGCCCAGGTAGCCCTGGTTGACCAGGCCAAAGTCTTTGGAGCGCTCGACCGCGTCGCGCATAAAAGGCGGGATGAAGTTTTCGGCTGGCCAGTTTTGCGACAGACCCTTGAACATCGGGTAGCGCTCTGACAAATGGGTGTCCAGGGCGCGCACAAATTTGCGTTTGAGCTTGAGCGGTACGTTCCAGACAAAGCGCATCAGCACTTTGCTGGTGTCGTCGTCACGCAGCATCAGATTCCACAAGGTGTGGATGAAAGTGGCACCGAGTTCGTCCTGCTGAAACTCCCAGGCCATGGCATCGCTGCCGTCGGCGATGAAGATGTCGCGAAACGCCTGTGGGTCGCTCAGCAGGCGTCGGCGCAACAGCGCCAACTGGCGATGAAAGGTTTCGACCGCTGCGGTTTGCTCCAAGGCGTCGATCTGCGAGCGCGTGGCATCGAGCGTGCTGCTGGCGCTGAGGTAGCGGCCCAACTCGTTGCCGCTGGTTGCGGGGGTGTTGGCGTTGCTCACGAAATAATCTCCGCGTCGCAATTGGCCGCCACGCGCTTGATGCGGGCCCGCAACTCTGGGGTGACCTTGACGCGTTCCATCGCACCAGCGATCAACTGACCCACGTCGCGCGATTCGCCATTCACCACGATACGGGTTTTCTCGAACAGCTCGGGCAGGTCCTGGTAGCAGGTTTTGCAGTCGGTGCATTTGACCTGGTCGGCGATGTCGTAGCTGACCAGCGCTGGCGCCGTTGCCGCACCGTCCGGGCTGGCTGCGGCGCTGCCGGTGCTTGCCGTTTGCGCCATGATGGGAATGACGCGGGCGCTGCCCACCGGCGCTTTGCTGGCTGCTGCCAGCTCCGACATGGCACGCGCAAACGAGTCAAGCGAGTTGTCGCGCTGCGTCACCGAATCACGGTACTGCGCTTGCAGGGCGGCCATGCCGGTACGGTGGTTTTCGTCCATTTTGGCGACCTGCTGGCCAGCCAGAAACTGTAGCAGATGCCAGTATTTGCGGCGTTCTTCAACCAGCGCGACGATGGCCTGCGTCACCGCAATTTTGACCAAGTGCTGGTTGCCATCAGTGGACCAGATAAACGCGGCCTTGCCAGCGCGCTCAGACCGGGTCAACTCAACAAAGGCCTCGACCGGAAGCGCTTGGCTGTCGTCAGCGCCAAGCAGGTGAAACTGCTTTTTAAAGCGCACTTCACCCAGGGCAAAGTGCGCCGGTGTCAGCGCCATGTTCAGCAGCTTGAGCTGACCCGCGTCGTCAAGGTATTCCAGCGTCGTGCTGGCCCAGGTCTGTAGCGGTTGCGGGTTGCCTTCCAGCGAGAACCAGTCGTGCAGCGTGTTGCCACGGCGCGGGTCATGCACAAACACCGGATTCATGCGGGCCTCAACCGCCAGGCGCGAGCGCTGGTTGGACGCTGCATCGCTGATGCCTTGCTCGCCCTGGCACGGGGTATAGACATCGAGCACAGCGGGCCCGTCGGTGTAATTCAGCGCTTCAAGGGTGTTTTTCAAAAAGTGGCCTTGCAGCGCGGTGCTGGTGGCGCAGACAAACACATTCGAGTGGAACGCCGCAATTAGCGCCAGCTCCTTGCGCGACTCGTGCTTGCCGGTGGCGCTGTTGCCAAAGCGCGCCAGGTCAGCGTCTTGCCCCAAAAAGCTTGACGTTGAGGCTTGGCCACCGGTGTTGGAATAAGACCCGGTGTTGAGCACCAGCACTTTAAGCGGCGTGCCGCTCATCAAGATGCGCGACAGCGCGCCAAAACCGATATCGTAGGTGGCACCGTCGCCGCCGACGGTGATCACGGTGGGCAGCAAACTCAGCTCAGCCACGCTGAACTGCTGCCACGACAAGATGCGCAAGGCCGGGTCGTGGGTGGCTGGGTCGTAAGCGTCGGCCAGCTCCAGCCGGGCCAGCCGCAAGGCCTGCACGTCGCCGACGGTCTGCGCCGCAATACCCTCGAAAATACCTTTGGCCAGCGGCTGCGCGTCCTGGAACAGGCTGTTGACCCACGGGTCTTTGAACGCGTTGAACGGGAAGGTCGAGGCATAGACACTGCTGCAGCCGGTCGAATTGGCCACCACCGTGCCAGCCGGGCCGTTGCCGGTGGGGCCGCTTTCGTACAAATAGAGCCGCCTTTCCAGCGTGCCGATGAGCGCGCCCAAGCGCTGCTGGCGCTTGCTGTCATGGCCAATCAGGGTCGCTTGCTTGTCACGCAATTGGCCAATCAGCGTCTCCAATTCATGGCTGTGCTGGTGCTGGCGTTTTTTACCCAACGCATGACTGGTGGCCATGACCAGACGGGTGGCAGTGACTTCACCGCAACCACGGCAAGCGCCATGACCACCGGTGGTGCTGTAGTAGTTGGCGCGGTCGAGCAGCAGGCGCTTGATCTCGCCGCCGCTGTCGATCGCGTCCGCAACAAAGCGCGCCGGCGGGTTGGGCGTTTTGCTCATGAAGTCAAAACGCTGTTGCAGGCTTTGCAGCAGGGCCGCGTCCTGTTCGCGCTTGACCAGGGCAGCCGGGCCGCAGACCTCAACGCATTCCAGGCAACCGGTGCATTTCCACGGATCGATGCTGACGCTGTAAAGCGCGCCGCTGCCCGGTTTGACTTTTTCCATGGCATCAAAGAACGGCCGCGTGCGCGCCACCGGGTAGAGCGCCAAGGCGTCGATTAGCCGGCTGAAGTTGCGCAGCACGGTCACGTTGTCGGTCTCCAATTGGGTCGCGGCTTCGGCCACCAGCTCATGCATCGGCCGCTCCTGTTTGCTTTGGCGGTAAGCCTCACGCACACTGCTTGCAAGCGCATAGACGTGGCTGCGCATCAGCTCGCGCTGGCTCGGCGGCAGCGCCAGTTGATCAATGCCGGTGAGCAGCAGGTCGTGAATCTCGTGCACGCTGTTGGGGATCGCACCGTCTGGGCAGACCAGCGCACATTCCATGCAACCGGTGCACAAGTCAGCCTTGAACTCGGGCACGCTGCGGCGAAATAAGCCTTTGTCTTTGGCGCTGGCCGTGCCCGCGGGCATGAACAAGCCGGTGCCGGGCAGTACCGGCGCCTCGCCGATGGCACCCTGGCGAAATGGGGTAAGCACCATGTCGTCGTAATAGCCACGGTCAAACATACCCGCGCAGCCCGAGCTGCCAGCACTCTGGCAGATTGAGGCCGACAGTGACACATCGTGAATCGCAATCGGCGCGGGCTTGGCGTCAATGCGGATAAACGTATCAAGCGCGTAATCGACTTTCTGCGTCGCTTCAATACCCTCGCCGATCACCGCCATGTTGCCGTCGATCACGGCGCCGCCCTTGCCACCAAACTTCTTGCTGATTTGCTGGCGGATTTTTGCCAGAATCACCTCAGGGGCCGCACCTTTTGACACTTGGTTGACATGACCGGCCACCGCGCCAATAAAGGCAATGCCCATCATGCGTGTGGCCAGCTCGGGCGTTGGTGCGTGCTTTTTGGCCACGGCAAAAGCGTCGATGATGAAGAAATTTATTTTCTTCTCGCGAATGGTTTTGCGCGCCTGCGCCGGCAGCTCTTGCCAGACCTGCTCGGCACTGGCACTGGATTGCAGGATAAAAGTGCCGCCCGCGACCAGCCCGAGCAGCGGATTGGTGTGACTGAACGCCTTGTGATCGGGGGCGATGACGACCTCGACGTCTTCCAGTTCGGCGTTGGTGATCTTGACCGGCTGCGGGCTCAGGGTAATGTAATAGTTGGTCGGTGCGCCGCTCTTTTCGGAGCCGTATTTGGGCGCCGACTTGGAGTGCATCTCGAG
>JAQTSL010000243.1 GCA_028711355.1 Rhodoferax sp. | reverse complement strand
CAATGATGACCACCTCAAGCAGCGCTTGCTTGGCCTTTTCAGTCAAAACGATGTGCCATCAGAGCGTCTGATTCTGCTGCCTGAAATGCTTATGCGGGAATACCATTTAATACACCATCAGATCGACCTGGCGCTGGACCCTTTTCCCTACAACGGCACCACCACCACCATGCAAACGCTGTGGATGGGGGTGCCCGTGATCACCCTGGCCGGTAGCAATGCCAAGTCTCGTTGCGGTGTGGCGTTGATGTCGCGTGTGGACCTGCCCCAATTCATCTGCCAAAGTGAAGACGAGTATGTGCAATGCGTGGTGCGCGCTGCGGCAGATTTGCCCGCGTTGAACGACATTCGCCAGTCGCTGCGTGGGCGTATGCAGGCCGCCGAGACCAGTCCGGCCACCATCACACGCCATCTGGAAGCCGCGTATCGTCAGATGTGGCGAACATGGTGTGAGTGCGATTCTGTATAAATATATGTTTATGATCGTAGCGTGACTAAGAAATCAGTAAACGTTTTAAATCAAATCACTGCATTGCCGGCTGGACATCCTGTCACGCTTGCATTTTTGAAAAACCTGGGCGCATCAGCCGATCTTGCCGGGTACTACGCGCGTTCGGGGTGGTTGACGCGCCTTGCACAGGGGCTTTATGCCCGCCCAGGGCCGCTTGATCTGCACGCCAGCTTGAAAGCCATCGAACAACGCATCCCCGGTTGCCATGTCGGTGGCCGGACAGCCTTGGCGTGGCATGGAATCCAGCACTTTGTTCGTACTGCTTTGCCGCTGGACCTTTATGGCTGGGATTCAGCGCGTTTGCCAGATTGGTTCGTTCAGCCGTTCCCTGCGGCGTATCGGCGCAAGCGGCTGTTCGCAGAGGCGCCCGCTGCGTTAAGAGTGGTCAGCGCTTTTGGCGACAAGCTGCCCCAGCCGCTGGTCTCTGACCCTGAACGTGCGCTGCTGGAGATGCTGAGTGAGGTTGGCAACCGACAAAGCCTGATCGAGGCACGCGCCATCATGGAGGGCACTTACGGTTTGCGCGACGATGTTCTGCTGAATCTGCTTGCACACTGTATAAGTGTAAAGACGGTGCGGCTTAGCCTCTTGTTGAGTAGGGAACTGGGCCTGCCATTTGCTGATGCGCTTTTCGGTGCCAACCTGCCAACCGGTGGCAGAGGGGCCTGGGTCAGTAAAACCCCCGAGGGATGGTTGGTGCTCAAGTGAAC
Organism: Rhodoferax sp.; assembly: GCA_028711355.1. Taxonomy (GTDB): domain Bacteria; phylum Pseudomonadota; class Gammaproteobacteria; order Burkholderiales; family Burkholderiaceae_C; genus Rhodoferax. Next base: position 4,479 of record JAQTSL010000243.1, on the reverse strand, counting down.
ACGCAATACCTTGATGTCGTGCGCTTGCTGGTTCGTGTAGCACCGGTCATTTTTGCCGAACCTGGCTTTGCCTTGAAAGGTGGCACGGCGATCAATCTCTTTGTGCGGGACCTTCCACGGCTCTCGGTAGATCTGGATTTGGTCTTTACCGATTACCAACTTGACCGGGCGAGTGCTTTGACGGCCATATCAACAGCGGTAGGAAACATGGCATCGCGCATCAGAAAACTTGGTCTGCAAGTTCATGTGCCAGTGGCGACAGAAGGTGACGAATCCAAACTGTTTATTCGCCAGGATCGTACCGAGGTGAAGGTGGAAATAAATCAAGTACTGCGCGGAACCATTCACCCGGTGGTGCTAACCCGCATGGTCAACGCTGCGCGCGACAAACTCAAGACCGATCTTCGCTTGCCAGTCCTTGCATCCGAAGAGCTTTATGCAGGCAAGCTTGTTGCCGCCCTTGACAGAAATCATCCACGCGACTGGTTTGACGTGATGCTGTTGCTCAAGCATGAAGGTATCACGCCCGGCACCCTGCGCTGCTTTGTGGCTTATCTTGCCGCGCACAATCGCCCGCCCCACGAGGTCTTGTTTGGTCCATCAAAGTCGTTGGCTGCCGCTTTTGATCAGGAATTTCTTGGCATGACCTCCGAATCAGTATCTCTGGACGAATTAGAGGAAGTGCAGCGAAATGTTCGCGCATCCTTGCCGCTTCAACTTGACAATGCGCAGCGAAGCTTTTTGGTTTCGCTCGTTAGCAACACGCCAGACTGGACGCTGCTGTGTATTCCGCATTTGCAGGACATGCCTGCCGTTAGGTGGAAAGTAGCAAATCTTCAAAACCTTGAGCGCAACAACAAGACAAAGTTTGCACAGCAAGCGGCTGAATTGCGGGATCGGTTCGGACGGATCGAAAGAACATAAAGCCATGCGATTGCCAACAGCCCCCGCCAATCACATTCAATCCCTGTTGCAGCAAGCCATCAGCCTGCATCAAGCGGGTCAACTCAGTCAGGCGGGCACGCTGTACCAGCAGATTTTGACGTTGGAGCCACAGCAGCCCGACGCGCTGCACCTGCTCGGCCTGATCGAACACCAGCAGGGGCACAGTGATCAAGCGTTGGCGCACATTCGCCAAGCCATCCAAATGCGCCCCGGCGACGCCATGTTTTGTTTCAACCTGGCCAATATGCAGTTCGATCTGGGTCAGTTGGATGAAGCCGCCGCGCTTTATCAGCAGACGGCGCAGTTGGCTCCTGCCAGCATCGATGCACTGCTTGGCCTGGCCGTGGTCTATCGTGCGCAGGGCAAGCTCGGTGACTGCGCAGGTGTCTATCGCCAAGTCATCACATTGGCGCCCTGTTATGTGGCGGCGTACCGCAATGTGGGCCAGATTTTGTTATTGCAAGGCGCACCTGAAAAAGCCGAAGCCTACTTTCGCAAAGGTTTGGCTTTGCAACCCAAAGATGTCGACACCTGCATTGGTCTGGCTGATGCACTCTGTTTGCAAGGCAAGCTGGGTGAAGCTGCCAAGCACTTTGAGATGGCGCGCGCCCAACAGCCCAAGCACTCTGGTGCCCACCTGGGTTTGGCCAAAGTACGCAAGTCGCAAGACCGGCTGGACGAGGCAGCGCAAGCGGGTCGCCAAGCCTTGGCGCTCGATCCGACTCATGACACCGCGTATATCAACTTGGCCAACACGTATTTGTTGCTGGGCCAACTGGGTGAAGCGGTGCAAACCCTGCAACAGGCGCTGGCGCTCAACACCCACCGCGGCCCAGAAATCTACAGCAATTTGCTATTTATTTATCAACTGCAAGAGCAACGCAGCGCCGCCGAAGTATTTGCCGAACACCAGCGTTACGCCCAGCGCTTTGAAGCGCCACTCAAAGCGCAATGGCAGCCGCACAGCAATAACCACGACCCTGATCGGCGGCTCAAGGTGGGGTATGTCTCGGGTGACTTTTGTAATCACGTGGTGGCTTACTTTATTGAGCCGATTTTGGCGCTGCACGACAAGGCTGCGTTTGAAATCTACGCCTATTACAGCTACATCCAACATGACGACCACACCCAACGCATTGCATCAAGCGTGGACCATTGGTGTGAGTGCTACAACATGACGGACGAGCAGTTGGCCCAGCGCATCCGCGCTGACGGCATTGACATTCTGGTGGACTTATCGGGTCACACGGTGTTTAACCGCCTGCCCATGTTTGCCAGAAAACCCGCACCCGTGCAGGCCACCTGGGTCGGTTACCCCGGCAGCACGGGTTTGAGTGCCATTGACTACCGCATCACCGACCCCTGGCAAGACCCGGTCGGGCAGACCGAGCGTTATCACAGCGAACAACTCATGCGCCTGCCCAGCGGCATGGCCTTTGAACCCGACCCGGTTTCGCCTGACATCAATGAATTGCCGGCGTTGACAAGTGATGTATTCATGCTGGCCTGTCTGAACAATCTGAGCAAAGTCAACGCGGCCGTCGTGGCGCTTTGGAGCCGCCTGTTGCTTGACCTGCCACACGCTCGGCTGATGCTTGGCAACGTCACAGACGCATCGACCCAGCAGCGCTTGCTGGGCCTGTTTCAGCAAAACAGCATTGGCGCAGATCGCCTGCTCTTGCAGCCACGGGTGCCCATGGCCGACTATCTGGCGCTGCATCACCAGATTGATCTTGCGTTGGACCCGTTCCCCTACAACGGCGGCACCACCACCCTGCATTCATTGTGGATGGGGGTGCCGGTGGTCACACTGGTAGGGGACCATTCGGTGTCGCGCCTGAGTGCGGCCCACTTGTCCCGCGTGGGCCTGAATGAGTTCATCACCCACAGTGAAGATGATTATTTGCAGTGCGTGCTGACCTTTGCCAATGATTTGCCGCGCCTGGGTCAGGTGCGCCAGTCACTGCGCCAGCGCATGAACGCGTCAGAATGCAGCCCGGCCAATATCACCCGCCATGTGGAGGATGCTTATCGTCAGATGTGGCGCAAGTGGTGTAGCAACCTGTGATCAAAATCGCAAAAAAATGTCATCCATGAATCAGTCATCACTTAACAACGATGCCTTGGCGGCCACCTTGCAGCAAGCCATAGAACTGCATCAACAAGGGCAGCTCGCGCAGGCGCAGGCCTTGTACCGCCAGATTTTGCAGAGCAACCCAGCGCACCCAGACGCGCTGCACCTGTCTGGCCTGATTTCGCATCAACTCGGTGACAGCCGCGCGGGGGTGGAGCTGATCCAGCGCGCCATCGCCGCCAACCCGGCCGAGCCGATGTACCCGTTTAACCTTGGTAATATGCACATGGACCTGGGCCAGCATGAACAGGCCCTTGTGTGCTATCAAAAAGCAGTCTCTTTGCAGCCACAGTCGGAAGACGCGTTGCAAGGTCTGGCTTCAGCTTGGCGCGCCACAGGCCGACTCAAAGAGGCCGCCAAGTGCGAGCAAAAAATCGCCCAACTGCGCCAGCAAGCTGTCAGCCAACTGATGCGCCAGGGGAATGCTTTTTTTGAACAACAGCAACTCGACCAGGCCGTGGCCTGTTTTTCGCAGGTATTTCAACTTCAACCCCACTTTGCCGAGGCCAGCTTTAACCTGGCCACCGTGTTGCAAGTGCAGGGCAAACTTGACGCGGCGGTGGAATGCTACCGCCGGGCGATTTCCCTCAAACCCGGTTACGCAGATGCCCATGGCAACCTGGGTTTGGCGCTCAAGCTGCAAGGCAAGTTTGACGAAGCCGCTGCCTGTTTCAAACAGGCGCTGGCGCTCAACCCCAAACTCTTTGCCGCCCACAACAACCTGGGCAATGTCTATGCGTTGCAAGGGCAGTTGGATAACGCCATCAGCCACTACCGGCAGGCCCTGCGCTTGCAACCCAACGCGGTTGACACGCTGGTGGACTTGAGCACGGTGTTAAGCAAATCGGGCCGCGTCGCAGAGGCCGTCAAGGTATTGCGGCAAGTGTTGGCGCTCAAATCAGCGCGCAGTGCCGAGATTCACAGCTCTTTGTTATTCACGCTGCTGCTTAATCACCAATGCGACTCCGAAACCTTGTTTCAGGAGCATCTGAACTATGCTGACACCTTTGAAAAGCCATTGAAAGCAAGCTGGCAACCGCATGGCAACAACCGCGACCCTGATCGCCGCCTCAAAATTGGCTATGTGTCGGGCGACTTTTGTGGGCACGCCGTGTCTTATTTCATTGAGCCCGTGCTGCCCCACCACGACCGCAGCCAATTTGACATTTACGCCTACTACACCAACCCCTACCGCGACGGCTATACCGAGCGCATCGCCGCCACGGTGGACCATTGGTGCGATTGCCATGCGCTGACCGATGATCAACTGGCCCAGCGTATTCGTGCCGACGGCATTGATATCTTGGTGGACTTGTCGGGCCACACCGCGCACCATCGCCTGTTGGTGTTTGCCCGCAAACCGGCACCGGTGCAAGTCACCTGGATCGGCTACCCGGGCA
>JAQTSL010000242.1 GCA_028711355.1 Rhodoferax sp. | reverse complement strand
TCGTCAACCCCGGCAAACCTGAAGTCCACCACCAAGCGCGGCATCTGCACCAAGCCGATCACCCGCGGGCAAGCGACCTGCCACTTCAAGCCCAGCGCCCCGTCGCCCAAGCGAATACCGGCACTGCTGTCATGCAACTTCCAGAACACGTCACCCACCGCCTGCGGCAGCCAATGCAACCATTGCGTCGGTGTGCATGCCATGTCGCGTTGAAAACTTTCAGGGAGGTTCTTATACATTTTTAATAGCTACTCGCCCCCTATCTGTAGGGGCTATGACTACATTTCATACAAAACCTAGCCGCCGGCAATGGGCGGCCAAATAGCCAGTACATCTTGATCCTGCAAAACCCTGCCGGAACGCTCTGTCGGGGCAACGTAATGCCCATTGACCAGCACCAGATGCACCCACTTTTCGGGCAGCCCCTGCTGCTCGATCACCTGGGCAACCGTAACACCCGCTGCAAGTTCAAGCGCCACAAAATTGGTGTACTTGGCGCTATCGGGCAAATAATCTGTCAACGACGCAAAAAGTTTGAGCACTATCTTCATACCAATGAAGTTTAGCGTGGAAAGAACCAGACCTTTGCCGTGCCAGGAATCGTCGCCATTGCAATCCGATTATGGCCAACGGCAAGCCCGGCGCGAACGTGATAATTCGCGCACCTCAAACCCTGGAAACATGACCCATGAACCTCACCGAACAATTGCTGACCGCGCTCAAAAGGCACGGCGCGCGGCAGATTTTTGGCATTCCCGGCGACTTTGCCCTGCCCTACTTTCGCATCATTGAAGAATCCAAAATTCTGCCGCTCTACACCCTGAGCCACGAACCCGGCGTGGGCTTTGCTGCCGATGCCGCCGCGCGCATCAACGCCAGTTTGGGCGTGGCCGCCGTCACCTACGGCGCAGGAGCGCTGAACATGATCAATTCGGTTGCCGCCGCCTTTGCCGAAAAGTCCCCGCTGGTGGTGCTGTCAGGCGGGCCGGGCAAGAACGAGTCGCGCTCTGGCTTGCTGCTGCACCATCAGGCCAAAACGCTCGACAGTCAATTCCAAATTTTCAAAGAAATCACCTGCGACCAGTGCCGCTTGGACGATGCGGATCGCGCCCCGGCCGACATCGCCCGGGTGCTGGCCAGTTGCCTGCGCCACAGCGAGCCGGTGTATATCGAAATCCCGCGTGACATGGTGGCCATGCCCTGCGCTGCGGTGGTTCCCGAGGTGCCCCAAGCGGTTGACCCCGACGCGCTGGATGCTTGTGTTGATGAAATTCTGGCACGCCTGGCGCAGGCCAAGTCCCCGGTACTGATGGCCGGGGTCGAAGTGCGCCGCTACGGGCTGGAAGACAAAGTAGCCGCGCTGTCACGCCGCCTGGGCTTGCCAGTGGTCACCAGTTTTATGGGCCGTGGCCTGCTGGCTGAGCAGGACGCGCCACTGATCGGCACCTATATGGGCGTGGCGGGTTTGCCGGAGGTGACGCATTTGGTGGAAAGCTCGGACGGGCTGTTTTTGCTGGGCGAAATCATTTGCGACACCAACTTTGCCGTGTCCGAGACCAAGATCGATATGCGCAAGACAATTCAGGCCCTGAACGGTCAGGTCAACATCGGCTACCACACCTATGCCCGGTTGCCGCTGGCTGCCGTGGTGAACCGGATGCTGGCGCGCGTCAGTGGGCCAGACAAGGCCTTCCATGTCACCCCGCAGCATTTCCCGACCGGTTTGCCAGCCGATCAGCAAAGCATCACCCCCACCGACATCGCCACCGCTGTCAACGACCTGATGGTGCGCCACGGCAAGATGCCGATTGCCAGCGACATGGGCGACTGCCTGTTCACCGCGATGGAGATCAACCACACCGCACTGGTGGCACCCGGCTACTACGCCACCATGGGCTTTGGCGTACCCGCCGGCTTGGGGCTGCAAGCCGCCACCGGTGAGCGGCCACTGATTCTGGTCGGTGACGGCGCTTTTCAGATGACTGGCTGGGAGCTGGGCAACTGCCGCCGCTACGGCTGGGACCCGATCGTCATCGTCTTTAACAACGCCAGTTGGGAAATGCTGCGCACCTTTCAGCCAGAGTCAGGCTTCAACGACCTGGACCACTGGGGTTTTGCCGAGATCGCCAGCGGCCTGGGCGGCGACGGTGTGCGCGTGGGCACCCGCGCCGAACTGCACACCGCGCTGGAACACGCCGTAGCCACACGCGGCAAATTCCAGTTGATTGAAGTCACCATCCCGCGCGGCGTGCTCTCTAGCACCTTGCAGCGCTTTGTAGCGGGGGTCAAACGGCTCAATGCGGTGAAATAATCCGAAACCCAACAGCCATTCGCAGCGAGGGCGCAGCTCCTATCAACAGCCGGGCGGTTGGCATATGTAAAAAAGATCAACGGGGCAAAAGAGGATTTGGCGTGGTCTGAGACGACCAGATGGAGCGGGTGAAGGGAATCGAACCCTCGTATGAAGCTTGGGAAGCTGCCGTTCTACCATTGAACTACACCCGCGTGGGCGGCGATTCTAGCTTGCTGGCGCATTTGCCGGCGTCGTTCGGTGCCAGTCGCGTGCGCGCATCGACTAAACTGATGTTTTAGCTTTTCTGAACATTTTGAACTGAAGGGAATTGACATGAAAAAATTTGCCGTTTTGGTCTTGGTGGTGGCTGGCGCATGGGCACAAGCGCAAGCGCAGGCACCAACACAAGCAACTGCGCCGACACCATCGTCCCCGGCCAAGAAACAACTGGTGGCACGGCTGCTGACGCTGCAACAAAAAGCCATCGAGCAGGTGGCGCAGGCGATCGTGGAGCGCCCGGCGCTACAAATGATGCAGCAGGCCAGCGTTGCGCTGCAAACTCGGGTGGCGCCTGACAAGCGCGAGGCGATTGCCAAGAAAATTCAGGAAGATATCAACCAGTACGCCGCCGATGTGGGTCCGTTGGCGCGTGAGCAAGCGGTCAAGCTGGGGCCGTCAACCATTGGTGCCTTGCTGGACGAAAAATTTACTGAGGCCGAGCTCAAAGAACTGATCGGCATCATGGAGTCGCCGGTTAACCATAAATTTGCGCAGATGGCTCCTGATTTTCAAAAGGCGCTGGGAGACCAGGTGGTGGCGCAGTCCAAGGCCAGCGTTGAGCCAAAGGTCAAGGCGCTGGAACAGGCGATTGTGAAGCACCTGGACCTGCCTGTAGTGCCCCCGGCCAAGCCTGCGTCGCAATCACTTGGCGCGCCAAAAAAGTAGGCTTATTCCATTTCCATATCAATCCGACACGTTGTTGCAACGCCACGGCGTGCGTCAGCACTGTCTGCGGCTTCGCGTCTGGTTTCGTATCGATCTGGAAACGGAATTACTTCAGGATGTCGCCGACGCAGACGTATTTGATTTCGACGTAGTCGTCGATCCCCAAATGTGAGCCTTCGCGGCCCAGGCCAGACTGCTTGACGCCGCCAAACGGCACGTGTTCGGTGGCGAGAATTCCCACGTTGACGCCCACCATGCCGTATTCCAGCGCCTCACTGACACGCCAGATGCGGCCAATGTCGCGGCTGTAAAAGTAGCTGGCCAGGCCGAACTCGGTGTGATTGGCTGCATAGATGGCATCCGCTTCGGTGTCAAACTTGAACACCGGCGCAAACGGGCCGAAGGTTTCCTCTCGTGCACACAGCATGTCGGGTGTGGCATCAGCGATCACCGTGGGCTCAAAAAACAGCCCCGGCAAGCGCTTGCCACCACAGAGCAAACGTGCCCCTTTGGCAAGCGCATCCTGCACGTGCCGCTCTACCTTTTCTAGCGCTGCTTCTTCAATCATCGGCCCCTGGTTGACGCCGTCTTCAAACCCGTTGCCAACCTTGGCCGTTTTGACCTTGGCGGCGAACTTGGCGACAAACTCGTCATAGACACCGGCCTGCACGTACAGGCGGTTGCTGCAAACGCAGGTTTGGCCAGCATTGCGGTACTTGCTGGCAAAAGCACCTTCGACCGCGCTGTCGATGTCGGCATCGTCAAACACGATGAATGGCGCGTTGCCACCCAATTCCAAACTCAGCTTTTTTACCGTGGGAGCCGATTGCGCCAGCAGGATGCGGCCCACTTCAGTGCTGCCGGTAAAGCTGATGTGGCGCACGATGTCGCTGGCGCAGAACACCTTGCCGATGGCAATTGAGTTGTCGGCGTCGGCGCTCAGGACGTTCAAAACACCGGCCGGAATGCCCGCGCGCAAGGCCAGTTCGGCCAGCGCCAGCGCGCTCAAAGGCGTCAGCTCAGCCGGTTTGATCACCACCGGGCAACCGGCGGCCAGCGCCGGGGAGACCTTGCGCGTGATCATCGCCATCGGAAAGTTCCACGGCGTGATCGCCGCACACACGCCGATGGGCTGGCGCAGCAGTAGCAGGCGGCGGTTGTTGTCAAACTGGGGCAGGGTTTCGCCGTTGATGCGTTTGGCTTCTTCGGCAAACCACTCGACAAAGCTGGCACCGTAGGCGATTTCGCCTTTGGCCTCGGGCAGCGGCTTACCTTCTTCGGCGGTCATGATGCGCCCCAGGTCATCCTGGTTGGCCATGATCAGGTCATACCACTTGCGCAAAATGATGCTGCGCTCCTTGGCGGTTTTACTGCGCCAGGGGCCCCAGGCGGCGTTGGCCGCGGCGATGGCGCGTTCAGCGTCGGCCGGGCCCAGATTGGCCACGTCAGCCAGGTGGGCACCGGTAGCGGGATCGGTTACGGCAAAGCGGCTGGCACCGCTGACCCACTGGCCATTGATGAAAGCGTCGGTCTTGAGCAGGCTGGGGTCTTTGAGTTGGTCGAGGGGTGAGGCAGACATATTGGCTCCTGAATGATGGATAAAAAGGGGCGTTAGCGCTTATTTACGTGAAAGAACAGGTTGTCATACCGGGCCACGACCCGGTATCCATGAATTTGGACGCACTCGATTGCGGGTCGTGGCCCGCCATGACAACCATCTTTCATGCTTCGGAGTGACATCAATGCCATGATTGTTAGATAAGCGCTAGCAGCTATGAAAATGATGGCAATTAACGGCGCGCAACGTTGGGCAACACACACAGCATTTCAAACAACAAGTTGGCTCCCAGCAAGGCGGTGTTGCCGGAGCTGTCATACACTGGCGAGACCTCCACCAGGTCGGCACCGACCAGGTTCAGGCCGTAGCAGCCGCGAATGATTTCCAGCGCTTGCGGCACGCTCAAGCCGCCGACCTCGGGCGTGCCGGTGCCGCCGGCGTAGGCCGGGTCGATGCCATCGATGTCAAAGCTCAGGTAGCACGGCGCGTCGCCAACGGTGGCGCGTACGTTGGCCATTAGGGGACTGAGCGATTGCCACCAGACCTCGTGCGCCAGCGTCAGGTGAAAGCCCTGGCGGCGCGGCCAGTCGAAGTCGTCAGCCGCGTAGCCACTGCCACGCAGCCCGATCTGGAACACGCGCTCGCACTGAAGAAGGCCCTCTTCAACAGCGCGGCGAAACGGTGTGCCGTGGGCGATGCGCTCGCCAAACATATCGTCATTGATGTCGGCGTGGGCATCGACGTGCACCAGCGCTACCGGGCCGTGTTTTTTGGCTATGGCACGCAGGATCGGCAGCGCAATGGTGTGGTCGCCGCCCATGGTGAGCGGGATGCAGTCGTGCGCCAGCAGCTCGTCATAAAAATCGGTGATCAGCGCCACCGATTTTTCCAACGAATAGGTGTTG
>JAQTSL010000241.1 GCA_028711355.1 Rhodoferax sp. | reverse complement strand
GGATTCGCGCTATCTACGAGTGGTGTTGTGACAACAATACAACGCCACACATCACGGTGGCGGTGGATGCGTCAGTGCGTGTGCCCATGGAACACGTGCGCGACGGCGAAATCGTGCTCAATATTGGCCTGGCGGCCACCACCGGTTTGGAATTGGGCAACGACTATATTTCGTTCAGGGCGCGCTTTGGCGGGGTGGCGCGTGAGGTGATGATTCCAGTTGATCATGTGTTAGCGATTTTTTCACGTGAAAACGGTCAGGGTATGGCGTTTCCAGGTGTCAGTGGTTCAGATGTGACGCCGCCACAGCCGCCGCCTCCACCAACCAAAAGACCGACGTTGACACGCGTCAAATGAAGTCCGGTTTACCAGCATCAGGTGGCCGCACCCTCAGTTAGAATTTGGCCCATGCCGATTTAGCTCAGTTGGTAGAGCAACCGCCTTGTAAGCGGTAGGTCAACAGTTCGAATCCGTTAATCGGCACCATGACAGTGTACAAAGGCCTCCAAGTAGCGATACTTGAAAGTTTTTTTGGCAAACAAGATCTCGCTGCGACGGAAGAAACGAATCAATCCATGAAATATGCCTTGCAACTGAGGCAAACTTTGGCCGCAGTTGTGCTGCTCGGGGCCGCCCTGGGTTGCAGTGCGTTCAGTCTGGGTCGCGTTCAGGGGGGCGTTTGGGTGGGGCAGCCGATTGACCTGCGCATTCAGGTGAATCTCGGCGCTGGAGACGATCCGGCAGCACTGTGTTTTGCCTTGGATGTCTTTCATTCGGACGCCCGGGTCAGTAGCAACCAGGTTCGGATGAGTGTAGAGCCGGGGCAATCCCGCAACGATCTGTCGTTGAGAGTGCAGTCGGCAGTCTTGGTTGATGAACCAGTCGTCACGATCAACCTGAAAGCCGGCTGCGTGCAGACTGTTACCCGTCGCTATGTGCTGCTGGCGGATATCTTGTCCGAAGGCGCAGTTTTGCTGTCGGTGCCGAAAGCGACCCCAGTTGGCGTCAGTGGCACAACACCTGCCGCTGGCAAGGAACTTGTCCCTGGTGGTGTTACTGGCGCAGCGGTCGCGCGCATCAAGAGCGGTGTGAAGTTCGATGGGGATGTAAGCCAGCAGCGCAAGCCGCTGGTTGCCGCCCGGCCGACTTCAACTGGCCCAGCTACCCCTGTCCTGGGCAATTTGGTGCGCAGGCCGTCGCCGGACCTGTTGGCAGCCAAATCACGCCTGAAGCTGGGCCCGGTTGAATTCTTGAACGAGCGTGATTTGGTGCTGCGTGCATCGAACGAGCTGTTGACGGTACCGGCGCAAGGTGGCTTACGGCGCGAGCAGGCAGCCGCGTTGTGGCGTGCGATCAACGCCACGCCCGAGGAAATTCTTCGCGATGCGCAGCAGTTTCAGTCGCTCCAGGCGGACGTCGCGGCAATGAGGGTCCTGAGCCAGAAAAATGAAACAGCCGTGGCTGACCTGACGGCGCGACAGGAAGGGGTTCTGGCCGAGCGCTATGGCAAAGTTCTTGTATTTGGCTTGCTGATTGCGCTGATTGCGGCGACCGGGGCCGCCGCCTATTTCTGGCGCCTGGGCCATCGTCAACGGCAACCGCATTGGTGGGATGGGAGCCGCCACGATGTCCACGAGTCCAAAAATGACGCAGGTCCTGACAGCGCGCCAGACCACAGAAAGCCTGTGGCAAGGCCTGGGTCGAACGTCATGGTTGGGGTCAATTCTCAAACTAGTCAGACCGTGGGTAACCGGGCGGTCAAAGTGGCTGAGCTGTTGGAGGTCCAGCAGCAGGCAGACTTCTTTATTTCTCTCGGACAGTACGATCAGGGTGTTGCTATTCTCAGAAAACATATTTCTGAAAAAGCCGACACGAATGCATTGCTTTACTTTGATCTGTTGAAGATATTTCACCTTCAGGGGCGGCAACAGGACTATGACTTGGTCTGCCGGGAGTTCACTGGAGTCTTCAATGTGAAAGTTCCGGAATTTGCCGATTTTGGACAGCCGTCGCGTGGCCTGGAGACGTATCAAAACATCATGTCTCAAATTGTCGAACTGTGGCCTTCGGAAAAAGTCCTGAATGTCATTGAAGAGTCAATTTTTTGCAAACCCGGCCGAGACCATCAGGCGTTTGACTCTGAGGCCTATCGCGACCTGCTGCTTCTTTACTCGGTGGCCCGGGAGTTGATCGATTCAGGTGCTGGGTCTAAGCCGTAGCGAGTGGTCATCAGGCAGATCAGGCATTGCTGTTAGCCCGCACTTCTTCAATGCTGGTTTGACCCGACAGCACCTTGAGAATTCCGTCTTGACGCAGTGTTCGAAACTGCCCGGCGGCAAAAGCCTCAGCCTGAATCAGCTCTGAGCGGGCGCCCGTTTGTATCAGCCGGCGAATGCCCGGTGTCACACGCAACAGCTCGTGCAGCCCAACGCGTCCAGTCATGCCGGTACCCAGACATTGTTTGCAGCCCGGTGCCGAGTAAATACTGAGCCCACCGCGTCGGCCAAATTCGTTGCTCCATAGCGCCAAAATCTCTTCTGATGGGGGGCGCAAGTTGGGCGGAAAAGAATGCAAATAGTCGGCCAAAATTTCTTCAACATAGGATTCTGGGGCACGCTCGTAGGTACGGCAGGCGGTACAAAACCTTCGTGCCAAACGTTGCGCCAATACGGCCAGCAGTGAGTCGGCAAAATTAAACGGGTCCATGCCCATATCGACCAGCCGGGTGACCGTTTCGGCCGCACTGTTGGTGTGCAAGGTTGATAGCATCATGTGCCCGGTGAGCGACGCTTCGATGGCGATTTGAGCAGTTTCAGCGTCGCGAATTTCACCCACCATGATGATGTCTGGGTCAGCGCGCAGGAAAGAACGTAACGCTTTGGCAAAAGTCCAGTCTATTTTTGGGTTGACTTGCACCTGACGCAGATCAGGCTGGGTGATTTCAATCGGGTCCTCAGCCGTCCAGATTTTGCGCGACGGGGTATTGAGAAAGCCCAGCACTGAGTGCAGAGTGGTGGTTTTTCCGGAACCGGTCGGGCCCACGCACAGCACCATGCCATAGGGTCGGTTAACGGCATCACGCAATTGTTCAAAATTGACTTGGGTCAGCCCCAATTTGTCCATGGCCAAGGGTTTGCTGGAAGACAGCAAACGCATCACCACATCTTCCAGACCATTGGCTGTCGGGATGGTGGCAATACGCAATTCAAGCCGATATCTGCTGGAAAATTTGTGGAAATTGATTTTGCCGTCTTGTGGTTTGCGGCGCTCTGATATATCAAGATCTGCCATGATTTTGAGTCGCGCCACCAAGGCAGACCGGTAAGTGTGGGGTAGCTCAAGGTACGGTGTCAAAAGGCCATCTTTACGAAAACGGATGCGAATTTTGGAATGTCTGGGTTGGCATTCAACATGAATGTCAGATACTCCAAGAGCATTGGCTTCGATGATCATGGTGTTGATCAAACGCACCAGCGTGTTGTCGGACTGCTCCAATTGTTTTTCAGTCTCTTCCTCGGGATTGGACAGCTCCATCGTTTCAAGCAGTTCACTGGCGCTGGCCCGGCTGTCAACAGAGTCACTCTGACCTGACGAATGTTCGCTTGATTCGTTGAGGTACAAGCCAAATTTTTTATAAATTTCAGGAATGGTTTCGGCAATTTGAAGCTCGTCACCGAGGGTGGCTATGACTCGACCTTGCACCAAAAACTCAAGCTCTTCAAGCATTTTTCGATGGGTTGGATCGATTGCCGCCACGACCGTCAAATTGCTGCGCGACATCAGTGGCATGATGTTGAGTCGCAGCGCCGTATTCATGGAAATTTTCTTGAGAGCTTCCGCTTCAATCGGGAATTGGGTTACATCGACGACTGGATAACCCATTTTGCGGGCCAGCGCCATGTTGAGATCGTGACGGGTTAAAAAGCCCATATTCAAAAGCAATTGCCCGAGTGGCACCGATCGCGCGGTTTTTTGCTTTTCCAGCGCCAACTTCAACTGTTCCTCGTCAATGTAGCCAAGCCGGGTGAGCGCCTCGCCAACCCGGATCATCGGCATTTTGGACTGCTGATCGAGTGCCAGCATGAGCTGGTCTGCTTGCACGACGGCGGTGTCCACCAGGTAGTCGCCCAATTTGCGATTGCGCCGGGAGTGTTGTTCTTCGGCGGCCTGCTCCACCTGTGACGTGGTGACGATCGCTTGTTCGACCAGCATCTCCCCGATGTGATCGCCCAGTGTCACTGACAAAAATGCGTCGTGCGGAACAAACACCCTCTCGACACTGCCTTGATCGTTTAGCGGGTGAAAGAGAAACAGGCCGTAGTCGGTTTCAACATGACCAACGGTCATCCCTGAAATTTCGCTTCCGTTACCCAATTGCAAGTGGTATTGCACCGTTGCGCGGTACGAAAGAATGTCGGCAAATTGCTCGGTACTGACAATTTCCTGTGGATGAATCGGATTTTTTAGGGTCAAACGCCGAAATTGTGAAAAAGCCAGCGTCACCGGGGTTTTGCTGTTTTCAATTTGAATCAAAGCGGTCTGCTCGGTTGGCGTGATTGACACCAGGATGCAGGGTTTGACAGCCCCATTGAGCCCTTCAAGTTCGCAGGGTTGTGCATCTGACCATGGCACCGCGCTGGCGTAGAGTGCATAGGGTGGCGCTGGCCAACAAAACACGGGTTTTGGCGCGGGCGTTACGGAAGATTGGTTGGTCGGTTGAGGCAGCATAGAGTCATCGGAGAGTTGAATCTACAAAAGTTCGCATCATGCCCTAAACTGCGTCGCGAAGATGTTGATTTGACGGCTAGGACCAATGACGACTTTTTTTAGTGAAATATGGCATGGACGATTTGACATGGCCCGCAGCAAGTGCAATGGTCATTTTTGTCGGTTTACCTTGAGCCGGATCGATTTGACCGCCAAGCCCTTGCTGCGCAGACAAGTTTCAAAGTCTGGGAGCAGTTGCCGAATTTTGGCCGCCGTCGTGCTGTTGCTCAACAAAAGGCTCCAGTTGCCGTCTTCCAGCGGCCCGTGGTGCACGTGGGGTTGCAGGGATGCGGGAATTAATGGCATGATGGCCTGCATCCGTTGCTGTGCCTCGTGTTGCATTGACATCAACCTGGACAGCACGGGGTTGGCTTGACTGGCATGCAGCAGGGAAACTGCTGGTGCTTGGCGGGCATTCATGTTTTAAGGCGGAGTAACAGATGCAATTGATCATCACCGATGCCTGGCTGGCCAGGTCGCGCGCCATTCATCTGACCGGGCTGCAACTGGTCGCCGCTTTCGTGGCCAGCGCTTGCGTGCTGATGCTGGTGTCGGTTGGAATTTATCATTGGGTTTTTCTCAAGGGCGCGCGTGAAGGCTGGCCGATTATCGGAGCATTGGTCAGCGTGGTCACCCGGGAAGACTTGGCACAACGTGAGCGTTTTGTTCGGGAAAATCTTGACCTGATGGCGCGACGCATGGGGCAAATGCAGGTCAAGCTGACGCAGCTTGAGTCGCTGGGTGAGCGGGTGTCAGTGCTGGCCGGGGTGCCAGCGTCTGCCGCCAGCGCAGCGACCGCAGCGGGTGGCCCTTTGGTTGCCCCGCAGCCCTTGTCGATTGAGCACTTGCAGTTCTTCATGGTGGGGCTGGAACAGCTAACCCATCAGCGCACCGACTCGTTCATGGTGCTCGAGTCTGAGTTGTTCGACCTGAAAATGCGCCGTAGCCTGATTCCGACGCAAAAA
>JAQTSL010000240.1 GCA_028711355.1 Rhodoferax sp. | reverse complement strand
CTGGGGCCTTCGGGGTCCGGCAAGACCACCACGCTGATGATGTTGGCCGGGTTTGAATCGCCGACCTCTGGTGAGATTTTGCTGTCGGGCAAGCCGATCACCAAAACACCACCGCACAAACGCAATTTTGGCATGGTGTTCCAGAACTACGCGCTGTTTCCACATATGTCGATTGCCGACAACGTCGGCTACCCGCTGACGGTGCGCAAACTGGGCAAAGCCGAGCGCGAGGCCAAGGTGCTGCGCGCGCTCGATATGGTGCAAATGGGCACGCTGGGCGCGCGCTATCCGGGGCAGCTCTCGGGCGGGCAGCAGCAACGCGTGGCGCTGGCGCGCGCGCTGGTGTTTGACCCGCAACTGGTGCTGATGGACGAGCCGCTGGGCGCGCTGGACAAGCAGTTGCGCGAACATATGCAGTTGGAACTCAAAGAATTGCACCGCAAGCTGGGGCTGACGTTTGTCTATGTCACGCATGACCAGTCCGAGGCGCTGACCATGTCGAACCGGGTGGCGGTGTTCAACGACGGCATCATCCAGCAAATCGACACCGTCACGGCGCTGTACGAAACGCCCAACAACCGCTTTGTAGCCGGCTTTGTCGGCGACAACACAGTGTTCAACGGGCAGGTCACCGCACTTGACGGCGGCCGATGCAGCGTACAGTTGGACCAGGGCGGCATCGTCTCTGGCATCAACGTCAACGCTGCTGCCAACGCCAGCAAGGTCAAAGCCTGCATACGCCCGGAGCGCATTCGGGTGTGCGTTGGGTCTGACCGACCGGCTGCAAACTGTCTGCAAGCCAGCGTGAAAGACGTGATTTATCTGGGTGACCATTTGCGCCTGCGCTGCCATGTGGGCACGCAGGGTGAGGCCACCATCAAGATGGCGCTGGACAGCCTGGCCTTGCCCCAAGCGGGCGACGCCGTCTGGCTGCACCTGCCCCCCGAGCATTTGCGGGTCTATCTCTGACCCGTGTGCGTGTATTTTTATTTACCCTAACCGGAGACTCTCCATGAAACTTGCCCCCCTCGCCGTCGCTTGCGCGGCGTTCGTCGCGTTAGCCAGCCAGGCCGAAACTCAGCTTAGGATGGCCTGAATAACTCAAACCCAGATGTGCTACCGCATTCATCATCGTCGTTATCCCGGTTTTAGTGTCCCGCGTGCGGGACTTGAACCCCGTTTTGCGGGGTTTGCGAGGTTTTTCGTGCCCCACCTTTGCCTCTTTGGCCCATTACAGGCGCACTCATGCCTGCGCTCCCATCAAGCGGTGGCGCGCCATCCACACATTGGACAGCGCAAACAAGGTCGCAATCTGCGCCGCGTTCTTGGCCAGCCCCTTGTAGCGAACCTTGACAAAGCCAAACTGGCGCTTGATCACCCGAAACGGGTGCTCCACCTTGGCACGGACACTGGCTTTGAGCTTCTCAGCCTTGTCCAGCAGCTCACCCATGGTGCCCCCGGCCGTCTTGAGTGTCTTGCGCTTGCCTGGCCGCATGGCCACATGCCAGGTCACGTCCGGATCAGCATCTGGGCGTTTCTCGACACCCTGGTAACCCGCATCAGCCCAGACAGCCTTTTCATGCCCGTGCAGCAAGCGGTGCGCCTGGGTGATGTCGTGCGCATTGCCACTAGTGCAGCGCACCGTGTGCACCAGACCGGATTCGGCATCGACACCGATATGCGCCTTCATGCCAAAGTACCACTGGTTACCCTTCTGGCTGGAATGCATCTCAGGGTCACGGGCCTTGTCTTTGTTTTTGGTGGAGCTGGGTGCAGCAATCAGGGTGGCATCCACCGCACTGCCTTCCTTGAGCATCAGGCCGCGTTCCGTCAAGATGGCGTTGACCTCAGCCAGTATCTTGGCACCCAAGCCATGTTTTTCCAGCCGGTGCCTAAACCGCAGGATGGTGCTCTCATCGGGCAGACGCACGTTGTCAGCCAGGCCGACAAACTCACGGTACAGCGGCATGTCGAAGAAGGCTTCTTCCATGGCCGGATCAGACAAGTTGAACCATTGCTGCAGAAAGTGGGTGCGCAGCATCGTTTCCAGTTCAAACGGGGGACGACCGGTTTTACCTGCCGGGTAAAAAGGTGCAATCAGGTCAACCAGTCGAGCCCAGGGGACAACCCGGTCCATTTGGTCGAGAAAGATGGCTTTGCGGGTCTTGCGCACGGACAGCGAAAAACCCAAAGAGTGCTGATGAATGCTGAATTTCATGCTATATATTATAAAGCAAACAACCCGTATTAAGCAAGGGCTTGAGCCTGTTTTCTTTAACAAAATTCACGGGGACTTTTGCAGAGGTTCCCTTACTGTCGTCAATTTCGGCGGTGCCAACGGCAACGCCCAGAAAGTGGCTTACTTTGCACCGTTTGAGAAAGCCACTGGCAACAAGGTCGTTGGCGTGGAATACAACGGCGAGCAGGCCAAGATCAAGGCCATGGTTGAGGCAAAAAAAGTGACCTGGGACGTGGTCGAGGTTGAATCGCCCGACGTGGCGCGTGGCTGCGACGAAGGCCTGTTTGAAAAGCTCGACTACAGCAAGATCGGCAACAAGGCTGACTTCACACCAGCGGCGATCCACGACTGCGGCATCGGCACCTTTGTCTGGTCCACCGTGATGGCCTACAACGGCGACAAGCTCAAGACCGCCCCCACCACCTGGGCCGACTTCTGGAACGTGAAAAAATTCCCGGGCAAGCGTGCCATGCGCAAGGGCGCGCGCTACAACGTTGAATTCGCCCTGATGGCCGACGGCGTGGCGGTACAAGACGTCTATAAGGTACTTAAAACCAAAGAAGGCGCCGACCGCGCGTTCAAGAAGCTGACCGAACTCAAGGCCAACATCCAGTGGTGGGAAGCCGGTGCCCAGCCGCCGCAGTTTTTGGTGGCCGGTGACGTGGTCATGACCACCGCCTACAACGGCCGCATCGATGCGGCTCAGCGCGAAGGAAAAAACCTCAAGATTACCTGGACCGGCGGCATCTATGACCTGGACTACTGGGTCATGCCCAAAGGCACGCCCAACAAGGACCTAGCGCTCAAGTTCATCGCGCTGGCCAGCGGCGCCGACGCGCAAGCTGAGTACGCCAAAAACATCGCGTACGGCCCGACCAACAAGAAGGCGCTGGGCAAGTTGGATGCCAAGGTGCTCGGCGGCCTGCCCACCGCTCCGGCCAACGCCAAGACCGCGCTGCAATTCAACGTGAGCTTCTGGGCTGACCAGGGCGAAACACTGGAAAAGCGTTTTACCGCCTGGGCGGCGCAGTAAGCTTTTGACCCAGAGAAGAAGGCAAAGACCGTGACAGCGACCGCCGCCACTATCGTTTCAGCCACGGTGCCTGGGGTGATCCCGGGTGACCTGAAGGCGCAGTTGCGGCGTTCGCAGCGTCGTAAAAAGGCCTTTGCCATCTCGCTGACGCTACCACTGCTGATTTTTTTGCTGGCCACCTTCATCGTGCCGATTGGCGCGCTGCTGGTGCGCGCGGTGGAAAACCCCGAAGTGGCCAGCACTTTGCGCCAGACCGTGGCGGAGCTGGACCACTGGGACCGCACCACCGCCCCGCCCGATGCGGCCTACGCGGCCATGCTGGCCGACCTGAGTGCCATCACCGAGCAAGCCGATGCCGGCAACCTGGCGCGTCGGCTCAATAGCGAAATTGCCGGCGGGCGCTCACTGGTGATGAGCGCCTACCGCGCCCTGCCGTTTGAGGCAAATTTGTCCCCAGCACAGGCCAAAGCGCGCTTACTGGAACTCGACCCACGCTGGGAAGAACTGGGCTACTGGCAAGCGATTGCCAAAAATGGCTCGCGCTGGACGCCCGACTACCTGCTGACGGCGCTGGACCTCAAGCGCGACATCAAAGGCAATATTGTCAATGTTGATCCCGACTCGGCTGCGTTTTTCAGGATTTTGATGCGCACCTTCAGCATCAGCGCGGTGGTCATGCTGGCCTGCCTGTTGCTGGGCTATCCACTGGCGTATTGGCTCTCAACATTGAGTGCACGCCAGGCCAACATCCTGATGATTCTGGTGCTGGTACCGTTCTGGACCTCGATTCTGGTGCGCTCGGCGGCCTGGATCGTGCTGTTGCAGTCCAATGGGCTGGTCAACCGGTCGCTACTGGGCTTGGGGCTGATCAATGAGCCGTTGCCGCTGCTGTTTAACCGGCTCGGGGTCATCATCGCCATGGTGCATATTCTGCTGCCGTTCATGATTTTGCCGCTGTACAGCGTGATGAAGTCGGTGCCCTCCACTTATTTGCGTGCGGCGGTGTCGCTGGGCTCATCGCCGTTGGCGGCGTTTTTCCGGGTTTATATGCCGCAGACCTATCCCGGCATGGGCGCCGGTGGCCTGTTGGTGTTTATTTTGAGCATTGGTTACTACGTCACGCCCGCCTTGTTGGGCGGTGCCGACGACCAGATGCTGAGCTACTACATCGCCCAGTACACCAACGTCAACGTCAACTGGGGCATGGCCTGCGCGCTGGGCGCCGTGCTTTTGAGCGCCACGCTGGTGCTGTACGCGGTCTATCGGCGTGTCGTCAAGTCTGAACTGAGTTTGGGGTAAAGCTGATGTCACTGCCCATGCGTCCGATCTTCCCCGCCTACGCCACGTTGACCGACAAGATCGGCTGGTACGCGCTGCGCGGTACCGGCGTGCTGGTGTTGCTGTTTTTGCTGCTGCCGATTTTGGTCATCATGCCGCTGTCGTTCAGCGACAGCACGTTTTTGTCGTATCCGATGCCGGGCTGGTCGCTGCGCTGGTACGACAACCTGTTCTCAAGCGACGAATGGGGCCGTGCCACGCGCAACAGCTTTATCGTCGCGCCGCTGGCCACCATTCTGGCAACCGTTCTGGGCACCATGGCGGCAGTTGGCTTGGCGCGCGTCAACTTCTTTGGCAAGGGCGCGCTGATGAGTCTGCTGATTGCGCCGATGGTGGTGCCGATTGTGGTGGTGGCGGTCAGCACCTACCTGTTTTTTGCCCGTATCGGCTTGAACGACAGCTACCTGGGATTGGTGATCGTGCACGCGGCGCTGGGTGCGCCGTTTGTGCTGACCACCGTGCTGGCCACCTTGCAAAGCTTCAATGAAAACCTGGTGCGCGCGTCACTCAGCCTGGGGGCCAGTCCGCTGACCACGTTTTTCCGCGTCACGCTGCCGATCATCGCGCCCGGCGTCATCTCTGGTGCGCTGTTTGCCTTTGCCACGTCGTTTGACGAGGTGGTGGTGACCTTGTTTATCGCTGGCCCGACGCAGGTCACGCTGCCGCGCCAGATGTTCACCGGCATTCGTGAGAACATCAACCCGACCATTGCCGCGGTGGCGACGCTACTGATCATCTTTACCACCACGCTGATGCTGGCGCTGGAGTGGCTGCGCGGGCGGCGGCGCTAACTTCCATGGCAGCAAAGCTACCTCGAAGCATCAATGGGGCTGTTGTTGCGGGCCACGACCCGCAATCCATAGCCTCGAATTCAAGATGAACGGCAAAAATCAACCCCTGTCGGGCAACGCCATGCCACGCTTTGGTGGCATCGCCAGTATGTTGCGGCTGCCCGTAGCCAGCAGCGCGGCCGGGCTGGACGCGGCGTTTGTCGGCGTACCGCTGGATATTGGCACCAGCCACCGTCCCGGCGCACGCTTTGGGCCACGCGCCATTCGCGCCGAATCCAGCCTGATCCGCCCGTACAACCTGGCCACCGGTGCGGCGCCGTTTGACGTGCTGCAAGTGGC
>JAQTSL010000011.1 GCA_028711355.1 Rhodoferax sp. | reverse complement strand
CTTGGTGACCTTGCGCACCTGATCGGCCATGGCGCGCCATTGGTCTGGCCCGTCGTGTGCGCAATTGATGCGCGCAATGTCCATGCCTGCCTCTACCAGTTTGCGCACCAGTCCGACGTCGTGTGCAGCTTCGCTGGGCAGTGTGACCATGATGCGGGTGTCGCGCTGCGCTGGTTGGTCACCCAGCAACGATACGGTGTTGTGCTGTAGCAGCGCCCGGCCGCCATGCTGGCCCAGCGGCTCTTGCGCTGAGCGGTCTTGCCAGGTGCGGCCGGCCAGCCGGTGCAGCAAGCCCAACACCTTGTCCAGATTGGCCAGCACGTGCGATTCAGATCGGCCCAGCGACGACAGACCCAGCCAGGCCAGTTGATCTTGCAGTGTGCGCAAATCCACCGCGCGCAACTCAAGGTAGTGAATCAGGTTACGGGCGCTGTCGCGGTGCGCGGGCAATACCGCTGTGAGCGACCGGTGCATCTCTGCCTCGCGCAACAACATGGCCGCGCGCAGGGCAGACAGTTGTTCAATCAGCGTGTCGCAAACGGAGGTGTCCCACAGATCGGACGGCGGTGCTTCGCTGCGTTCGGGGGCGCGCCTGACGGGAGCGCGCATTGTCATGTCCGACAGACTTTGTCGGAATCGTTCATCAGCACCGGGCCCAAGCGGTGCCGCCGGTGTAGCGCCACCAGCTCCATCAGCCCGACCAGAATACATACGGGAATGGCCAGCCAGCGAAAAAAGTGCGTTCGAAACATGGTGTCGGTGAACTCCTTGAGCGCGCCATATTAGCCCGTTTTCGTGACAGCCGTGTGTCAATTCCGCCCCTAGCAACAGGCATTGGCAACTGGCTTGGACTTGGCGCGCAGTCAGGCTATGCTGCGCTGATGTACCGCAGCCGTCTGCCCGAATTGGCCACCCTGGAGCGCGTGATTGAACTCGGCGCGCCACACCTGCGCACCCGCATCATCGCGCGCGTGGCGATGCCCGGTGGCTCAGAGTTGCCGGTCTATGCGATTGAATTGGGCAACCCACGCCCCGGGCTGCCGCTGGTCGGTTATTTTGGCGGCGTGCACGGGCTCGAGCGCATTGGCGCCGAGGTGGTCATCTCCCACCTGCACAGCCTGGTGATGCGGCTGCAATGGGACAGCACCTTGCACCAGCAGCTTGAAACCATGCGCCTGCTGTTTGTGCCGATCGTCAACCCCGGTGGCATGGCGCTGGGCACCCGCGCCAACCCGCAGGGCGTGGACCTGATGCGCAACGCGCCGGTGCAGGCGCAAGACGCGGTGCCGTGGCTGGTGGGTGGCCAGCGCCTGAGCGCGCGCCTGCCGTGGTACCAGGGGCCACCTGACGCCCCGATGCAGCCAGAAAACCAGGCCTTGTGCAGTTTGGTGCATGAGGTGCTGGCACAGTGTCCGTTTGCACTGACGGTAGATTGCCATTCGGGATTTGGCGCACGCGACCGGCTCTGGTTTCCGTTTGCCCACAAGCGCGAGCCGATCACGCACCTGGCTGAACTGCAGGCGCTGAAAGCTATTTTTGTGCAGGCGCACAGTTACCACCGTTATGTGATCGAACCGCAGAGCGTGCAATATTTAGCGCACGGTGACGTGTGGGACCACCTGTATCTGGAGTCGCTGGCACGCTACCCTTCCCAGGCTTTTTTGCCGCTGACGCTGGAGATGGGCTCGTGGCTATGGATCAAGAAGAACCCGCGCCAATTGTTCTCGCGCCATGGCATCTTCAACCCGCTGATTCAACACCGCCAGCAGCGCGTGCTGCGCCAGCACCAGGCGTTGCTGGATTTTTTGGCGCGCGCGGTGGGCAGTTGCCAGCGTTGGCTGCCCTCACCTGAACAACGCGCCACGCTGCATGACCAGGCGCTGCGCGAATGGTACTAACGCTCATGGCATTGAAGTCACCCCGAAGCATGGAAAGGGTTGTCATTGCGGGCCACGACCCGCAATCCATGGCCCCGAATTCATGGATCCCGGGTCGAGCCCGGGATGACGGCATCACTTTTTCACGTTAACACCCACGATGACCTTGCATGCTACTGCGCCTGATACCTGGATTCTGCTGCGCGGCTTGCTGCGGGAAAGCGGGCATTGGGGTTCCTTTGTGCCACGGCTCGAGGCGGCGCTAGCACCCGCGCGAGTGCTGGCGCTGGATGCGCCGGGTTGTGGCGCGTGGTATGCGCAGCGCAGTCCGGCCAGCATCGCCGAAGGCGTGCAAGCGTTGCGCGCCGAACTGCTCCAGCGCGGCATACCGCCCCCGTACTACCTGCTAGCGCTGTCGATGGGTGGCATGCTGGCAGCGTATTGGTCACAACACTACCCGCAAGAAGTCGCAGCGCAGGTCTGGATCAACACCAGTATGCGACCGTTCAGCGGCTTGAGCGAGCGCTTGCAACCCCGAAATTATGGGCGACTAGCCGGTCTATTGTTACCCAGCACCACCGCGCAGACGCGTGAAACCACGCTGTGGCAACTGACCAGCCGCCTGAGCGATTCGGGCGTGGTGGCCGACTGGCTGGCGCTGCACCGGGTGCATCCGGTATCCAGCGCCAACGCACTGCGCCAGTTGTGGGCGGCGGCGCGCTTTCGGGCTCAGCCCACGCCACCGGCTTGCCCCACGCTGCTGCTGGCCAGCACGCAAGACGCGTTGGTGAACGTGGCCTGCTCGCGCGCCATCGCGGCGGCCTGGAAGCTGCCGTTGCACGAGCACCCCAGCGCCGGGCACGACTTGCCGCTGGACGACGGGCGCTGGGTCGTGGCGCAGTTGCAACGCTGGCATAAGGGATGCGGACCGCATCCCTCAAGTCACGCCTTTGTCATCGCATTGAAACACGCGCGTCACATCCGCCAGTGATGATGTACGGGTCACGATCTGGTGACCTCAGGAGCAGATATGCGCGCACGTTTTGATTCTGCTGATTCCGTCGCCGGGTTCGGTGCTGGTTTGACCGAAACGCCGGCAAGACCGCGCTGGCGCACGCTGTTCATCTCGGATGTGCACCTGGGTACCAGCGGCTGCCAGGCTGAAGCGCTGCTGGCTTTTTTGAAAGCCCACCCGTGCCAGCAGTTGTACCTGGTGGGTGACATGGTGGACGGCTGGCAGCTCAAGCGGCGCTGGTTCTGGCCCGAAGCACACAACCGCGTTATTCAGAAGCTGCTGCGGCTGGCGCGCAAAGGGTGCCGTATTACCTTTGTGCCCGGCAACCATGATGAATTTGCCCGCGCTTTTGCCGGCCACCACTTTGGCGGCATCGCTGTTTTGAATGAGGCAGTGCACACCACCGCCAGCGGGCAGCGGCTGTGGGTGATTCACGGTGACCAGTTTGACGGCGTGATCCAGTGCGCACGATGGCTGGCGACCTTGGGCGATTCACTTTACGAATTCACGCTGTGGCTTAACTGCTATTACAACCGCTGGCGGCTGCGCATGGGCCACCCTTATTGGTCACTGTCAGCCTACCTGAAGTTCAAGGTCAAAAAAGCGGTGATGTACGTGGGCGACTTTGAGCACGCAGTGGCCCGCGAGGCGCGCCGCCGTGGCTTTGACGGGGTGGTCTGTGGCCACATTCACCATCCGGAAATCCGCACGGTGGAAGGCATTGTCTATTGCAACGACGGCGATTGGGTCGAGAGCAACAGCGCACTGGCCGAACAACATGACGGGCAATTGGTGCTGTTGCACTGGGCGCAGGCACCGCCGCCAGCCGCCGCGCCGGCGGCTTCAGGCAGCGACAGCTTCGGCCAAGCGCACTGGCACGTTGCGGTGCCGGTAACGCGCCAGGCCACTCACTGACATTTTGGCATCGTGCTTGGCTTCAGCGGCGGCGTTGGCCACGTCCTGCGCATTGCGAAATGCTCCGCCACTGACCAAAACCACCCCAATCGACAAACTGGTAAACGGGAAGAAACGCAGCACCCCTTGGCGGTCTTCGGCCTCGATACCACCGCGCTCTTGATCGGCTGGGTCAAACAGTACCGCAGCGCGCGCGTTAAACGCTTCAATCATGGCCAGACACTGGTTTTCCCACTGCGGGTCTTGGTAGATCACCACAAAGTCGTCGCCGCCCACGTGTCCCAAAAAGTCTTGTTGCGCTTGCACATGCTCGCGCGCTACGGCCGCCACCAGCCGAATCATCTCGTCGCCACGCCAGTAGCCATAACGGTCATTGAACGACTTGAAATAGTTCAAATCCAGGTAGCACACCGTAAAGTCGCTGCCCCGCGCCAGCAGCCGATCAATGTGCTGGGTGATCGGGATGTTGCCGGGCAAAAAGGTCAAGGGGTTGGCGTGCCGCGCCGACTCAATGCGGGTTTCAGTCACCGCTTTGACGATCTGGTCACCACGGCACAAACCCATGTAGCGCCCGTTGTCCACCACGATAAAGCCGTCGCTCAGATAACGCTGGTCATCCGATGTCAAAATGCCCAGCAACTCTTCAACCCGGTAGTTCATCTCAATCAGACGGGGTTGCATGTTGGCCCAATGACGACAGGGCTTGCGGCCCCACAGCTCAGGGTAGTAGCGCTTGCTGTATTCGGTGAGAAAGTGCGTTCGGTTGATGATGCCTATCGGGCGGTGTCCTTCGACCAGCGCCAGCGCATGCAATTGCGGGTGCGCTTGCAGCAGCGCAGCCAAGTCCTCACAGGTCGAGTCAGGCGACAACGCAGGAGCCTCAATGATTTGCAGGCGCTCCGACAAGTTTCTGGCGGTACTGGTGCGCGCAGGCGGCGACACGGCGACCTGTTTGCTCTCGAGAACCTGCAACGCCGCAGCATCAATCGCATGGACACTGGCGGGCTGCGGTCGCCCCAGCAGATAGCCCTGCCCAAACTCTACCCCGAGGTCACGCAACAAGCGCAAGTCAGCCTCGGTTTCGATACCCTCGGCGACCAGTTCGGCGCCAAAAATCAACGCCATGCGTTGCAGAGCGCGCACCGTGTCGGCCTTGTCGGCATCGTGCGCCACGTTTTGCACAAAGTACATATCGATCTTGACCACCTCAGGGCGCAGCTCTGACCACATGCGCAGATTGGTCGAGCCTTGGCCAAAGTCATCCAGTGCCACCGCCATGCCCATCTGCCGCAGCGATGCCACCGCGTTGACCAGGGTCTGCAGGTCGGGCTGCGTGCCTTGTTCAGTAATCTCAACGACCAACTGGCGGGCCAGCAAGCCCCATTGATGCAGCACGCGCGAAAAGAAGCTGGGGCCGCGCTCGTCGAGCAGCCGGACCAAGGCACTGGGGCTCAAGTTAACAAACAAGCGGCCGCGTTCGCGCAGTTGGCCCCAGCGTTGCAACACCGTCTCCAGGCAAGCCAACTCCAGCTCAAACACTTTATCCTGCGCGTGCGCCAGCGCAAACAAGACGGCGGGCGACTCCAACGGGCCGCCCTGCGGACCACGAATCAAGGCCTCATGCGCATGAATCCGGCCGTCGTCCAGACGACCGACCGGTTGAAATACGGCGCGCAGTTGGCGCTGGTTGATGAGAGCTTGAATCATGAATTCCTCACATGGAAGGCCACTTTTGCTAGGCCCCCATCCAACGAGGCGGGCAGACCAGTATCCAGGCTCAGCATGACAAAAGTGTGACAGAAATATGGCGTGTCCAAGGCTGCCATGAACCAGGCTACCCGCTGGGTGAGTGGGTCACGCCCACAGTTGCAGCACGGCCACCCCGGTCACGATCAGCGCGATGCCCAGCCAGGCCATCGGGCTGAGCAGTTGGTCAAACACAACCCAGCCCATCAGGGAAATAAGAACGATGCCCACGCCCGACCAAATGGCATATACCACCCCGACCGGGATCACGCGCTGCGTCAAAGACAAGCAATACAACGACACCACGTAACCCAGCGCCGCCCCCAGCGACGGCCACAGCCGGGTGAAGCCGTCAGACGCCTTGAGCGACGAGGTGGCCAGCACCTCAGTGACGATGGCTACGCTCAGCGTCAGCCAGGGCGACCATTGGCTCGGGTTCCAGATGTTGACGGGGTTGCTCATGGTTGGTGTGCCGGGTGCGGTGCAAGTTGCGTTGGCATCATTGTCGCGTGCCATGGCGTCACGCGCAGCCCTCAGCCCCGCCTGTGTCGGCGCTCACATCCAAAGCTCACAGTGGGTGCTCGGTGTAGAACTTGCCACCGTGGTACAGCAGCGGCGACGCGCCAACGCGGTACTCGCAGTGCTCGACCTCACCAACAAAAATCACGTGGTCGCCTTCCACGTAACGACTGCGGTTGAAACACTCAAAAGTGGCCACGCTGCCGTTGATCAGCGGCGCGCCGCTGACGCCTTCGGTGAACGACAAGTCGGCAAACCGGTCCACATGCGGGTTGGCAAAACGCTGCGCCAGCGCCTGCTGGTCGGCTGCCAGGATGTTGATGGCGTAGTGCGAACCCTGCTGAAACGCCGGCATGGACCGGGCCGCTTGGGACAGGCTCCACAACACCAGCGGTGGCGATAGCGATACCGAGTTGAACGAACTGGCGGTCAAGCCGACCAACTGGCCGTCGGGCGCACGCGCGGTGACGATGGTGACACCGGTGGCGAACATGCCTAACGCAATACGAAATTCGGCACTGGAAAAACCAGGCTCCCGGGCTTGGATACGTGTGGTGGCTGCGAACATCGCCCCGATTTAACCCTAAATGGCGGCCATGCGAGTATGCGGGCTGATTTGCCAAGGGAGTAAGCCAAGGGTTTTTACTTAGCTAATAACCTATTTGGACAAATATAATTCGGTTGCGGTTCTTTTTTAGCGATCGGAACAGCAAGCGAGTTTGAGGAGCCCTTCGGGGCTCCTTTTTTTAGCTGTGCCTGTTCTGTGGCGGGTGCGCCAGCCGCTGCAATTGCAATTGCGCCAGCGCGCTGTAGAGCGGTTTGCAGATCAGTCGCGACACCCCGCTGGCGACCATGGCGGTCGCCATCAGACTGAGCACCAGGCCGTGCCCATCGACCATTTCCATGACGATGATGAACGACGTCAGCGGTGCCTGCGTGACTGCCGCCAGAAAACCTGCCATGCCCAGCGCGATCAGCGTGGCTGCGTTGGCGTAGCTGGTGAATTGCGCCACGTCGTTGCCCAGCGCGCCGCCAATTGACAAGGCCGGCGCAAAGATGCCGCCCGGCACGCCGGCCCAGGCGGTTACCCAGGTCGCGACAAACTTCAACAAAACGTATAGCGACGAGGTGTCGTTATTGCCTTCAAGCATGGCGCGGCTGTGGGCGTAGCCCGTGCCAAATGTGGTGCCGTTGCTGACCAGGCCAATGACCGCAATCACCAGCCCGCAGCCCGCTGCAAAGACCACCGGCGACTGTTTGCGCCAGCGGCTGAAGCGGTCCACCCCGTCACCCCGGATCGAAATCAACAGCAGCCGGGCAAACAAGCCACCGGCCAGCCCACTCAAGACCGCCACCAGCAGGGCCGGCAGCACCAGCGCCCAGCTCAGATTTTCGACCCGGATCACGCCAAAGTAAGTGGCGTTGCCGTAGATCGACACCGCCATCAAACCACTGAGCACAATGGCTGCCAGCAGCAGGCCGCTGGAGCGTTGCTCGGGCTTGCGCGACAGCTCTTCAATGGCAAACATCACACCGCCCAGTGGCGTATTGAACGCCGCAGCGATACCGGCGGCACCACCGGCCATCAGCAGCCCGTGTGCCGACACCTGCGACTTGTCGGGCAGGTAGCGACGGGCGTGGTGCATCACACCAGCCGCAATCTGCACTGACGGACCCTCGCGTCCCAGTGATAAACCTGCCAGCAGCCCCCAGGTGGCCAGCGCCATCTTGGTCAAGGTGAGTTTCAGCGACACAAACAAGCTACGGTGCGCGGGCGTAACGCTGGCGTCCAGCGCCGCCATCACTTGTGGAATGCCTGAACCGGCGCTACCCAAAGCGTAGCGACGCATCAGCCACAAAATGGCCGCCGTGCACAGTGGCGTCCAGATCAGTGGAGCCCACCAGTAGGCCCCTTGAAAGTGCTCAAACACGGCAAACGCGCGTTCGGTCATCCAGGTAAACAGCACCACCGTCAATCCAGCCAGCGCGGCAAATGCCAGCACGATGGCGCGCCCGGTCCACAGTTGCCAGTCGTAGAGCTCGGTGCGGATGGCGCCCAGAACGGCGGAGCCATCTTCTTCTTGGGTCATGGTGTGCTGGCGGGCTGGTGGGGGTGACGGCTGATCAGTCGCAAATCAGTAGCGATTGTGCGTGATAAAAATATTTGTGCAAATCTGATTTGTTATATTGGGCTGCAACCGTGGCGTCGTTGACACGTTCGCACAAAGCAGGAGGGCATCATGATCGAAGTCGGTTTGGTAGGTTACGGCAAGGCGGGACACGCAGTGGCCCAGGTGTTGCGCGACGACCCAGAACTTGAATTGTGCTGGATCGCGCGCCATTCTGCGGGCGCGACTGAAGACGCTGGCACCCCGATCGTGGCGCTGGCTGACGCCGATTGGGCCCCCTGGCTGGACGCACACCCGGTGGATGCGCTGGTGGACTTTTCAAAACCGGAGTCGCTGCACAGCTATGGCGAGCCGCTGCGGCAACGGCGCGTCTCGCTGGTCAGTGCCATCTCGGCTTACCGCCCGCAAGACCTGGATTACGCGCGAACACTTGGCGCAGACACGCGTGTCATGTGCTCGCCCAACATCACGGTGGGCATCAATTTTTTAATGATGGCAGCCAAGCTGCTCAGGCAAATCGCGCCATTTGCCGATGTCGAAATTCTGGAGCAACACTTTCGCGACAAGCCCGAGGTGTCGGGCACCGCGCGCAAGATTGCCCAGACCTTGCAGGTGCAAGACGAGCGTATCACCTCGCTGCGGCTGGGCGGCATTGTTGGTCACCATGAGGTGATCTTCGGCTTTCCGTACCAGACCGTGCGGCTGATCCACGAATCGATCGAGCGGCGCGCCTTTGGCACCGGCGCAGCCTTTGCGCTCAAGCAGTTGGAATCATGCGACAACGGTTTTTACACCTATGACGATTTGATGATGCGGCTGGTGCGCCAGGAGCTCAAAGCAATATGATGCGAGCCTCCTTACTTTGCGCTGCGGTCCATGCCAAAATCAGTTTCAGCGTCTGTTTCGTCCAGCCCATCGGCGCAGGTGCTGCGCCGTTTTCGGGTGGTTTTCAGCGCGGTGCGCAGTCACTTCAAGCATGTTGAAAAGCGCGTCGGTCTGGGTGGCGCGCAAGTTTGGGCGCTGAGTGTGGTGCGCGATCAACCGGGTGTTGGCCTGGGCGAACTGGCGCGGCGTATGGATGTGCACCAGTCCACCGCCAGTAATCTGGTCAGGGGTTTGCAGCTCAAAGAGCTGATCCGGATTGAAAAAGGCACGGCCGACCGGCGCCAGGTGCAACTTTTTTTGCAAACTGCGGCGCTGGATCTGCTGAAAAATGTACCGGGCCCGTTTGAGGGTGTGCTGCCCGATGCGCTCAACCGTCTGCCCGCGCAGACACTCGCTCGCTTGGATCAGGATCTGGTACAACTGATCGGTCTGCTCCAGGCGGATGAAGCCGCCGGCGCCGTGCCGCTGGCGCATCTGTAGCTGAAAGCAGTACCGAAGGCTTTTAATGGGCGATCGCGGTTCAAAGCACCATCAGGCTGTCGGCGGCGAGCCCCAGGCGTACCCGCTGGCCGCGTTCGGGCCAGGTATGTAGCGGGTCGTTGAACAGGGCGACCTGCACCGGCTGGTGTTCGGGTTGACCTTCGATACGCACCCTCATGCGCACCACCGCGCCCTGAAAAACCAGGTCTTGCACCTCACCTTCAAGAACGTTTTCAGTGCTATGCGCCGGTTCAATGCTGTCGTCAGGGTGACCCTCTGCCAGCAAGCGCAGTGCTTCGGGCCGCAGCCCCAGCTCACAGCGGCTGTTGACCAACCGACCGGCCAGCGATTGGGTAGTGCGCATCAGTTGTTTGCCCAGCAACAATCGCCCTGCGGCGGCGTCGTACACCTGCGCACGGAGCCGGTTAAGTGTGCCCACAAAGTCCGCCACAAAGGCGCTGCCTGGGCGGTTGTAAATGGTCGCCGGGTTGCCCACCTGCTCAATGCGTCCGCCCTGCATCACCACCACCCGGTCTGACAGCGCCAGCGCTTCTTCCTGGTCGTGGGTGACGAAAATCGTGGTCAGGCCCAGGCTGCGCTGCAAGGCACGCAGTGACTCGCGCAGCGATTCGCGTATCTTGGCGTCCAGCGCCGACAGCGGCTCGTCGAGCAACAGCACGCGCGGCTCGTTGGCCAGCGCCCGCGCCAGCGCCACCCGTTGTTGCTGCCCGCCCGACAATTGCCAGGGGTAACGTGCGCCCAGGTGGGGCAGCTCCACGCGGTCCAGCATCTCGGCCACGCGCCGGGCCCGATCGGCCGCAGGCACCCCAGCCACACGCAGACCAAAGCCTACGTTTTCTGCCACCGTCAGGTTGGGAAACAGCGCGTACGCCTGAAACACCATGCCCACGTGGCGCTGCGCGGTGGGCAGATGCGTGATGTCCTGACCCTCCAGCAAAATTTGCCCACCTTGGGCCGCCTCCAGCCCGGCGATCATGCGCAGCACCGTGGTTTTCCCGCAGCCCGAGGGGCCCAGAAAGGTGACAAATTCACCGCGCGCCACGCTCAGGGAAAAGTCGTGCACCACGGCTTGTTCGCCGTAGCTTTTGTGCAGGTGGGTGAGTTCGAGGTAAGCCATATCCATGTGAGTCTTCGGTGTAAGCGCGCTGTGCGCGGGCGTTAAAGCGGGGTGGTGCTGGCCGCGCCGCGCCGACCCAACAGGTTGATCAAGCCGATGCAGGCCCAGGTCAGCGCGAACGCCAAAATAGCCAGCGCCGCCGGCTCGTAAGCCCGGTTGGCGCCCACCATTTGCAGATAAGGCCCAAAGGCCGGCCGGTTGAGCAGGCTGGCCATGGTGAATTCGCCCATCACAATGGCAAAGGTCAAAAACGCACCCGAAAGCAACGCCGAGCGCAGGTTGGGCAGGATCACGCGCAGCAGAATCGTCAGCCGCCCGGCACCCAGCACTTGGGCGGCTTCGGTCAGCGCCTTGACGTCCATCGCCTGCAAACCGGTGTCCACGCTTCGGTACATATAAGGCAGCGTGAGCGTCACATAGGCCATCACCAGCAAGCTGTTGGTGCCGAAGTCGGTGTCGGTCAGCGCCAGCCAGGCGCTGCTGTTGAACAAGCGCAGGTAGCCAAACACCAGCACGATCGCCGGAATCACCAGCGGCAGCAGCGTGATGAATTCCACCACCGGGCGCCAGCGCGGCAGTTTCCAGTGCACCCAAAAAGCGGTAGGTACCACCAGCAGTGCGCCCACAAAAATGGTTAGCACGGCAGCGAGCATTGAATACCCAAAGCTGGCCTGAAACAGCGCGTCGGCAAACACCTCGCGGTACGCGTCCAGGCTGTACTCGCCGCGGCGCATGCGCAGGCTGAACTCTAAAGTAGCGATCAGCGGCGTCAAAAAATACGCCACGGCCAGGCCAGCGCGTAGCCCAGGTTGGGGTTGTGCAGCACGTCGCCACGGATCTGGGCAAACAGCAAGATCGGCACAATGTTGAGCGAGCTGCCGGTGAGCGCGTAAGCCGTGGCCACCGCGCCAAAAGCGTTGGCAAACAGCAGCAGCATGGCGCCCAGCACCGGCGGCAGCAGCACCGGCAGCGCTACCCAGCGCCAGTAATGCCATGCGCTGCCACCCAAACACCAACACGCTTCGCGCCATTCGCGGCGCAGACCCTCCAGCGCCGGGGTAATCACCAGCAGCATCAGCGGAATCTGAAAATACAAATAGGTCAGCGTCAGGCCCCAAAAACTCAGCAAATTAAAGCCGTTGGCGTACAGGTCCACCCCCAGACCACGCAGCAGCGCGGTGACCAGCCCCACCCTTCCGAGCGTGGCCAAAAAGGCGAACGCCAGTGGCACGCCAGCAAAGTTGGACGCTACACCGCAAAACGTGGTCAGGCTGGAGCGCAAGCCCGCGGGCAAATAGCCCAGCACGGCGGCCCAGGCCAGCACCGTGCCCAGCACGCCGCCAATCAGGGCCGACGCCGCGCTGATGCGCAAACTGATGGCAAAAGCGCTGACGATGGTTGGGTCTGCCAGCGCCGCCAGGTTGGCCAGCGTGAAGTCGCCTTCGGGTGTCTGAAACGCACCCACCAGCAAGCTAACGGTGGGTGCCAGCAAAAACAGCACCGCAAACAACAAAAATGGCACCAAGCCCCACGCGCTGCCGAGCCAGCGGCGGGGGGCTAGCGCTTGGGGATGCCCCGCCATTACTTATTTCACCGTGGCACCCACCACACTATCCCATTGCTTGGCGATCACTTCCTTGGCCGCTTTTTGCTGGTCCAAAGTCGGGAACACGGCTTTGGCATACGCGGCTGCGGGTGGCAATTTGGCCAGGGTAGCGGCGGGTACCTTGCCGCGCTTGATCAGGTCGTTAAAGCGCACCGGGTGGCAATAGCCGTTGAGCCAAGCCACTTGGCCTTCGTCCGAGTACAAATATTCCATCCACAGCTTGGCAGCGCTGGGGTGCGGCGCATAGGCGCTGATGGCTTGCACATAGACACCGGCGACGACGCCGGTCTTGGGCACGATCACCTCCACCTTTGGGTTGCCTTTGAGGGTGTCGCGGTCGGCCAGGGCGTTGTAGTCCCAACGCACCACGATCGGCGTGCTGCCTTGTGCCAAGGATGCGGCCTTGCCGATCACCGGCACAAAGTTGCCCGCCTTGTTCATCTCGGCAAAGAACTTGAGGCCTTCGGCGGCGGCCGTGTCGGCTTTGCCGCCGTTGCGGCTCAAGCCGGCAGCGTAGGGGGCTTGCGTGGCCTGGTTGGAGCTGCGCGGGTCACCGGCCAGGGCCACGGCGTTTTTGTATTCGGGTTTCAGCAGGTCGGCCCAGTCTTGCGGTGCATTTTTGACCAGATCGCTGTTGATTTGAAAGCTCAACACCCCGTAGTAGTCACCGGTCCAGAAGCCGTCAGCGTCTTTGATCGACGCGTCGATGCTGTTCCAGGTGCTGACCTTGTAGGCCTGTAGCAGGCCAGCCGCCTTGGCGGTGGGGCCGTACGATAAGCCCACGTCGATCACGTCGGGCGCTTGCGGGCCCTTGTTGCCTTGGTTGGCCTTGATGGCTTCGATCTCGTCGCCCGAACCGGCGTCGGGGTTGAGCTCGTTGACCTTCAGGCCGTATTTGGCTTTGAAGCCTTCGAGCACCGCGCCGTAACCACACCAGTCGTGCGGCAGGGCGATTACGGTGAGCTGACCTTCGGCCTTGGCGGCTTTGATCAGGTCAGCCGATTGGGCGTTGGCAGCGCATGCTGCGACGGTGGTGGCAGCCAGCGCAATGGCGCGCAAAGAAAACAATGTCATGTGAACTCCTGGGTTGATAAAGCCCGGTGAGTGTGTGGCGTTTGTGTGACGCTGGTGTGACAGCGATGGTCACGCCAACGTCACACCAGCCGCCTACGCTGCGCAGGTCATTTCACATTAACCCGCAGGAAACAGAGCGGACGCCTGGCATTGAGCGTTGATCTGCCCCGCACATTCTGAGGATGATTTTCATGTTGCATATTTCTGCTGCGCGCGCCGCTATGGGCGCTTTCCTGTGCTTGACTTTGCTCGCCTGTGCCCACCCTGGATCAACAGCAAAAAGTGCTTCTAGCACAGACGCAGAAAGCGCTGGCAGCTATAGTTTTGGACTGTGGGGCGACATGCCTTACAAAAAAGCGGGCGACGCCCCCAAGCTGCCCGTGGTGCTGGCTAGCATCAACGCGTCTGACATTGCGTTCTCGCTCTACGACGGTGACATCAAGGACGGCAGCTCCAAGTGCAGCGACGATGTTTACACCGACGCGCTGACCATGTTCAACAGCATGAAAAGGCCCGTGGTGTATGTGCCCGGCGATAACGAATGGACCGACTGCCACCGCACCAACAACGGCAGCATGGACCCGCTGGAGCGCCTGGCGCACCTGCGCCGCGTGTTGTACCCAACGGTGAACTCATTGGGCCAACAAACGCTGCCGCTGCAACACCAGGGGGCGTTGAGCCAGCCGCAGGTTGAAAACACCCGCTTTGCCTATGGCCCAGTGGTGTTTGCCGGCTTTAACCGAGATTGCCCATTAGGGCACAGATGGATGGCGAGGCGAGTTGCGAGGCAGTTTGGGCGGGCGTGAGGCGTTCATAGCTCAGCTATGAACAACGAATGACCGTCCAAAATGACCGCAAATCGGCCGCCAGTCGCTGTGCAGGGTCGAAGACCCGCCTAATGGATTTTCTCGGTTTAACATGCCAGGCAGCAACAACAACCACATGGGCACGCCCAAGCAGTGCACCGGTAACAGCAAGCGCGGTCAAACCGATTGCGACGCGGCAGAGGCCGAATACCAAGCCCGCGATGGCGCTAACCGCGAATGGCTCAAAGCAACCTTCGACCAAGCGCGTAGCAGCGCGGCCAAAGGCGTGGTGCTGGTGGTGCAAGGCGAGCCTGGTTTTGACATCGCTGAAACCGAGGAAATCGACGACAGCCTGACACCCGAAGTCACTGGCTACCGCGCATTTATGCGTGATGTAGAGACCCAAACCCGCAGCTTTGCCGGCCAGGTGCTGTTTGTGCACGGCGACCAGCACGTGTTCAAGACCGACAAGCCGCTGCCACGCACGCTGAACCCCTTGCTGAACTTCACCCGCGTGGAAACCTTTGGCAGTCCGTCGCTGCACTGGGTCAAGGTGACGGTCAACCCGGCCAGCGCCAACCTGTTCCTGGTGGAGCCGGTGGTTGTGACGCACAAGTAAGCCTCAGCTATCCCAACGATTCCCAGCGCTCCAGCGCGGCCAGCAGCTCGTTTTCAATCTCGGCGCTACGCGCCGCTAGCTTCAGGGCGCGGGCGTTGTCCACCGCGTACAGGCTGCCGTCGGCCAGCAGGCCGGCGGCTTCTTTTTGTTCGGCTTCCAGCCGTGCAATCAGCTCCGGTAGCGCGTCCAGCTCGCGCTGTTCCTTGAAGCTGAGTTTGCGCGGTTTGACCGCAGTGGCGGTCGCCGGTGCGTTGGACAAAGGCACGTCGGGTGCCTTTATTTGCTCTTGTTCAGAGAGCTGCTGGCGCTTGTCTCTAAAGGGCTGGAGGCCTTTTTTGTCATTATTTTTGGACAGCTCGGCAGCGCGCCGGCTTTGCGTCAACCAGTCGGTGACACCGCCCTCGTACTCGCGCCAAAAGGCATCGCCTTCGTACGCAATGGTGCTGGTGACCACGTTGTCCATGAAGGTGCGGTCGTGGCTGACCAGGAACACCGTGCCGTCATAAACTTGCAGCAGGTCTTCCAGCAGTTCGAGCGTGTCGATGTCCAGGTCGTTGGTGGGTTCGTCCAGCACCAGCACGTTGGCCGGGCGGGCAAACAGGCGCGCCAGCAACAGCCGGTTGCGCTCGCCGCCGCTCAGGGATCGCACCGGAGAATTGGCGCGCGCCGGGGCAAACAAAAAATCACCCAAGTAGCTTTTAACGTGCTGGCGGCGGTTGCCAATCTCGATCCATTCACTGCCTGGGCTGATGAAGTCTTCCAGCGTGGCGTCCAGGTCGAGCGCGTTGCGCATCTGGTCAAAGTACGCCACCGTCACGTTGGCGCCCTGGCGCACCGTGCCCCAGGGGCTGTGGCCGGGCTCGGGCGTGGGGGCATTGGCGGGGGCCGGGTCGGCCACCAGTTCGCCCAGAATCAGTTTGAGCAGCGTCGTTTTGCCGGCGCCGTTGGGGCCCAGCAGGCCAATCTTGTCGCCACGCAAAATGGTGGCCGAAAAATCGTGCACGATTCTTTTGTCGCCAAAGCGCTTGGACACGTGGGTCAGTTCGGCTACCAGCTTGCCACTGGCCGCACCACTGGCTACGTCGAGCTTGACGCTGCCCTGCGCATTGCGCCGCGCGGCGTGCTCGGCGCGCAAGGCGCCCAATCGATCAATGCGCGCCTGGGCCCGGGTGCGGCGCGCCTCTACGCCTTTGCGGATCCAGATTTCTTCTTGTGCCAGCAGTTTGTCGGCCCGCGCGTTGATCACCGATTCTTGCGCCAACTGCTCGGCCTTTTGCCTCAGATAGGCGGTAAAGTTGCCTGGATAGCTCAGTAGCCGACCGCGATCAAGTTCGACAATGCGCGTGACCACGTTGTCCAGAAACGAGCGGTCGTGGGTGATGCAGATGATCGAGCCCTTGAACTCGCACAGCAGGCCTTCGAGCCACTCGATGCTGTCCAGGTCCAGGTGGTTGGTGGGTTCGTCCAGCAGCAGCACGTCGGGCGCGGCCACCAGCGCCTGCGCCAAGGCCACGCGTTTTTTGTTGCCGCCTGAAAGCGTGCCGATCAGCGCGTCTGCCTCCAGGTGCAAGCGGTGCAGGGTTTCGGTCACGCGCTGCTGCCAGTTCCAGCCGTCCAGCGACTCGATCTCGCTTTGCATCGCGTCCAGATCGC
The DNA here is from genome assembly GCA_028711355.1 of Rhodoferax sp. Taxonomy (GTDB): domain Bacteria; phylum Pseudomonadota; class Gammaproteobacteria; order Burkholderiales; family Burkholderiaceae_C; genus Rhodoferax. The sequence continues at coordinate 8,502 of JAQTSL010000011.1, read as the reverse complement.
CATGCCCCTGGGAATACTCATCAATCAAGGCCCTGGCCCTTGCCATACCTGCGCTGACAGCTTCGAAAACAGTAGCGCTTTGGGCGAGTTGCGGCTCTTGCGCTACGTACGCAATGCGGATGTTTCCCTGCACTTGCACCACGCCGTCGTCAGGCTTGTCGAGCCCGCCCAAAATTTTGAGCATCGACGACTTGCCCGCACCGTTGCGCCCGATCAAGCCGACACGCTCCTGCGTTTCGAGTGAAAAATCAGCGTGGTCGAGCAGGGCAACGTGGCCAAAAGCCAGTTGGGCGTCAAGAAGGGTGATCAGTGCCATAGGGCCGCGATTATCCGGGATGGGGCTACGCGATAGTGAGCGCGTGCCAATGCGGGCGCGATTCAAAGTGTGTACTGCAAGACCGCGCCGTGCGTTGACACCGTCCGTTCTCGCTCTGGCCTGGCTCCCCATCGACTCACGACTAAAAGTCGTGATGTCATGTGCGCGCGCCTTGGGCCGCCAAGGCGCCTACGCATGGCCCAGCCACCGTTTGCACCGGCCAGCGCCTGGGCGGTGATAAGCTACGCGCCATGAAACCAACTTACATCCCCCAACTTCGCCTGTACCAAGACTGGCTGCAAGCACAGCGACAACTGCATTTTGACGACTACCACGCGCTGTGGCGCTGGTCGGTGACCGACCTGGATGCTTTTTGGCAAAGCATCTGGGATTATTTTGACATTCAATCACCGACACCGCACAGCGCGGTGCTGGCCGACCTGCGTATGCCCGGTGCGCAATGGTTTCCGGGTGCGCAGTGCAATTACGCGCGCCAGGTGTTTCGCCATGTCCAGGCGGCCGACGCTGCGGGTATGCCCGCACTGGTCAGCCATGACGAAAAAAGTCTGGCTGCCGGCGCACCGGCGCGAACGCTGAGCTGGTCTGAGCTCAAGCGCCAGTCGGCTGCGCTAGCGCTGCATCTGCAAGCGCAGGGCGTGCAGCCGGGTGACCGGGTGGCGGCCTATCTGCCCAACGCGCCCGAGGCGGTGATAGCGTTTTTGGCCACGGCCAGCATCGGCGCGGTCTGGAGCGTCTGCGCCCCCGACATGGGCACGCAGGCGGTGCTGGACCGCTTTCGCCAGATCGAGCCCAAGGTGTTGATTGCCTGTGACGGCGTGACCTACGCCGGGCGCGACATTGACCGCAGCACAGTGGTCAACGAAATCCGCGCCGCTTTGCCGACCGTGACCCACCTGATCGTGCACAACAACCTGGGCACCCAGGCCGCCATCACCGAGCACGCTCTGTTCAGCACCGTGTGCGCGCGTGATGACGCACAAACATCCGCCTTTGAGCCGCTCTGGGTAGCGTTTGACCACCCGCTGTGGATCGTTTATTCCAGCGGCACCACCGGCTTGCCCAAAGCCATCGTGCATGGGCACGGCGGCATCATTCTGGTCGGGCTGACGCTCAAGACGCTGCACGACGACCTGGGCCCAAGCTACGCCGCCAACACGCTGGGCGAGCGTTTCATGTGGTACAGCAGCACCGGCTGGATGATGTGGAACGCGCAAATCAGCGGCTTGCTCGACGGCACCACCTGCTGCACTTTTGACGGCAACCCGGGCGGCACCAAAGACCAGCCCGACTGGACCACCTTGTGGCGTTTTGTCGCCGCCACCCAAGTCACTTTCTTTGGCGCTGGTGCGGCGTTTTATGCCAGTTGCATGAAAGCCGGGATCGACCTGGCCACTTGTGGCGATTTGTCGCGCGTGCGCGCGCTGGGTACCACCGGCTCGCCCTTGTCGGCCGAGGTGCAGCAATGGGGCACCGACCAGTTCCACCGCCTGGGCATGGCCGAAGACATCTGGTGGTGCAATATCTCGGGCGGCACCGACTTTGCCAGCGCCTTTATCGGCGGCAACCGCGAGTTGCCGTTGAACGCCGGCGAAATGCAGTGCCGTATGCTCGGCTGCGCGGTCGAGGCCTGGAGCGAATCGGGCCAGGCGGTGGTTGATGAGGTGGGTGAACTGGTGTGCCTGAAACCGATTCCGTCGATGCCACTGTACCTGTGGGGCGACAGAAACAACGCGCGTTACCTGTCGAGCTATTTCGACACCTACCCCAACGTCTGGCGCCATGGTGACTGGCTCAAGGTGACGCAGCAGGGCGGCTGCATCATCTATGGCCGCTCCGACGCCACCATCAACCGCTACGGTCTGCGCATGGGCACCAGTGAAATCTACAACGCCGTCGAATTGTTGCCCGAGGTGATCGATTCGATGGTGGTCGATCTGGAATACCTGGGCCGTGACAGCTATATGCCGCTGTTTGTCGTGCTGCGCGACGGCGTGCCACTGGACGACGCCTTGCGCGCACGCATTGCGCAGGCGATCCGCACCGCGCTGTCGCCACGTTTTGTGCCCGACGATGTGTTTCAGGTGGCCGAGATTCCGCGCACCCTGTCGGGCAAAAAGCAAGAGCTGCCGATCAAAAAGCTGCTGTTGGGTCAGCCAATCGACAAGGTGGTCAACCGCGACGCCATGGCCAACCCGGGCTGTCTGGACTGGTACGTGGCGTTTGCCAATCGCCGCGCCACGCAGAAAACCTGAGTCAGTTGGGGCGTGATGCTGACAGGCTTCTCCAAGATTTGATGGGGCAGCCCCGCAGACTGGGCCAGCGTGAGAAAATCGCGCTCTCATTTGAATCACACTACAAAAGTACAGGATCCGCATCATGGAAGCAGAACGCATCAACGCCCTTGGCAACCAACTGGCGGATTTGACCAGCCGGACCGCTGACTTACGGGGGTATCTTTGACTACGATGCCAAGTTTGAGCGACTAAGGACCGTCAACGCCAGCCTGGAAGACCCGACCGTCTGGAACGACCCCAAACGCGCCCAGGAGCTGGGCCGCGAAAAGAAATTGCTCGACGGCGTGGTGGTCAGCATTGACAGCCTGCAACGCGACCTGTCGGACAACACCGAGTTATTTGAGATGAGCTGCGACGACAACGACGTGGCGGGTCTGATCACGATTGAGGCCGACGCCATGCGCCTCGAGCAGATCGTCAAAGACCTGGAATTCCGCCGCATGTTCAACAATCCGGCCGACCCGCTGAATTGTTTTGTTGATATTCAGTCGGGCGCGGGTGGCACCGAGGCCTGCGACTGGGCCAGCATGCTGCTGCGCCAGTACCTGCGCTACTGTGAGCGCAAGGGCTTCAAGACCGAGATTGAAGACGAAACCGCCGGTGACACCGCCGGCATCAAGGGCGCGTCGTTCAAGGTCGAGGGCGATTACGCCTTTGGCTTGCTGCGCACCGAGACCGGCGTGCACCGGTTGGTGCGCAAATCACCGTTTGACTCAGCCGGCGGGCGTCACACCAGCTTTGCCAGCGTGTTTGTCTATCCCGAAATTGATGACTCGATCGAGATCAACATCAACCCAGCCGACGTGCGCATTGACACCTTCCGTGCCAGCGGCGCCGGTGGCCAGCACATCAACAAGACCGATTCGGCCGTGCGCATGACGCACCTGCCCACCGGCATTGTGGTGCAGTGCCAGGACGGCCGCAGCCAGCACGGCAACCGCGACATCGCCTGGAAGCGCCTGCGCTCCAAACTGTATGACTTTGAACTGCGCAAACAGCAAGAAGAGCAGCAAAAGTTGGAAGACGGCAAAACCGATGTCGGCTGGGGTCACCAGATTCGCAGTTATGTGCTCGACAACAGCCGCATCAAGGACCTGCGCACCAACTACGAAACCTCGGCCACGCAGAAGGTGCTCGACGGCGACCTGGATGCCTTTATTGAAGCGTCTTTGAAGCAGGGCGTATGAGCCATTGGCTGGTGGACGATGGCCTGATCGTACGATCGGAACGAAAATTTTTGGAGACTCTTCATGTTGCAACTTCGTGACTCAAGCGCCCCGGCCACCGTGGTGCGCCGGGCTGACTACGCCGCACCGGCTTTTCTGATCGACACCGTGCACCTGAGTTTTGACCTGGACCCGGCCAAAACCCGCGTCTTGAACAAGATGACACTGCGCCGCAACCCAGCCGTGCCCGCACAGGCCCTGCGCCTGGACGGCGACGAGCTCAATCTGGCGCGCGTGCTGGTCAATGGCGCGGGCACCTCGTTCAAGCTGGATGCGGGTCAACTGGTGCTGGAAAATCTGCCCGAAGGCGACGCACCGTTTGAGCTTGAAATTTTCACCACCTGTGCGCCGGTCAAAAACACCAAGCTGATGGGCCTGTACGTCAGCAATGACTCGTTTTTCACACAGTGCGAAGCCGAGGGCTTTCGGCGCATCACCTACTTTTTGGATCGCCCGGACGTGATGGCGATGTTCACCGTGACACTGCGTGCCGACAAAGCCAAATATCCGGTGCTGCTGTCCAACGGCAACCTGGCTGACAGCGGTGCGCTGGAAGATGGCCGCCACTTTGCCACCTGGGTCGATCCGTTCAAAAAGCCTTGCTACCTGTTTGCGCTGGTGGCCGGCCAGTTGGTCGCGCGTGAGCAGCGCATCACCGCGCGCAACGGCCGCGAGCACCTGCTACAGGTCTATGTGCGCCCCGGTGACATGGACAAGACCGAGCACGCCATGGCGTCGCTCATCAACGCCATCATCTGGGACGAAGCGCGCTTTGGTCTGGCGCTGGACCTGGAGCGCTTCATGATTGTTGCCACCAGCGACTTCAACATGGGCGCGATGGAAAACAAGGGCCTGAACATCTTCAACACCAAGTACGTGCTGGCGAATCAGGCCACCGCCACCGATGTTGATTTTGCCAACATCGAGTCGGTGGTCGGGCACGAATACTTTCACAACTGGACCGGCGACCGCATCACCTGCCGCGACTGGTTCCAGCTCAGCCTGAAAGAAGGCTTGACGGTGTTTCGCGACCAGGAATTCAGCATGGACCTGTGCGCTGATGCCTCGGCGCGCGCCGTCAAGCGGATCGAAGACGTACGGGTGTTGCGCACCGCCCAGTTCCCCGAAGATGCTGGCCCGATGGCACACCCGGTGCGACCCGACAGCTACGTCGAAATCAATAACTTCTACACCGTCACCATCTATGAAAAAGGTGCCGAGGTGGTGCGCATGATGCAGACCTTGGTCGGCAGAAGCGGCTTTGCCAAAGGCATCACACTGTACTTTGCCCGCCACGATGGCCAGGCGGTGACCTGTGATGATTTTGTGCAAACCATTGCTGATGCCAACCCTGATTCGGCGCTGGCGCGACTGCTGCCGCAATTCAAGCGCTGGTACAGCCAGGCCGGTACACCGCGCGTAGTGGCCACCGGGCACTATGACGCTAGCGCACAAAGCTACACCCTGACGTTGACCCAGAGCTGCCCAGCCACGCCGGGGCAGGAGGCCAAGCAACCGTTCGTTATCCCGATCAGTCTGGGGCTGGTGGGGGCCGCCAACGGTGCCACCCTGCCGTTGCAGGTGCAAGGAACACTGGCCAGCGCGGGCGACAGCTATCTGTGGGTGCTGACGCAGGCCAGCCAAGCGATCACTTTTGAGAACGTGGCCGAACAACCGGTGCCGTCGATCCTGCGGGCTTTTAGCGCCCCGGTGATGCTGGACTTTGACTACACCGACGCCCAGTTGCTGACGTTGCTGGCGAACGACCCCGACCCGTTCAACCGCTGGGAAGCCGGGCAACGCCTGGGCTTGCGATGCGCTATTGCTTCAATAGCTAATGACGCAGTTACAGCAGGCGCTGTAAGCCTGAATGATGCTTATCTTTCGGCCATGCGGTCGGTCCTGCGCCACCCCACGCTGGATGCCGCGTTCAAAGAGCTGGTGCTGACGCTGCCCTCAGAGGCTTACATCGCCGAACAGCTCGACGTGGTCGATCCGCGGCGCATCCACGCGGTGCGTGAAGCCATGCGTGCGCAACTGGCACACGAGCTGGTCAGCGACTGGCAATGGGCGTACGAGGCGCACCGTGCCAACGGCGGCTACTGCCCCGACACGCTCTCCAGCGGTCGTCGTGCCCTGGCCGCCATGGCGCTTGGCTATTTGTGCCTGGACGCGCGCACCAGCGGTGACACGGTTTGGCCTGGCAAGGCCTACCAGCGCTTCAAAGACGCTGACAACATGACCGACCGCCTTGGCGCCTTGAGCGCGCTGGTGCACAGTGGCCACGCATTGGCCAAACCGGCGCTGGAGCGTTTTCACAGTTTGTTCAAAAATGAAGAGTTGGTACTGGATAAATGGTTTGCCCTGCAAGCCGGCTGCACCGATTCGGGTGGCCAGGTCTTGCCTGCGGTGCGCGCACTGATGAAACACCCCGACTTCAACCTGAAAAATCCGAACCGCGCGCGCAGCGTCATCTTTAGCTACTGCAGCGCCAACCCAGGGGCATTCCACCGCACCGACGCGGCCGGCTATGTGTTTTGGGCCGACCAGGTGCTCTCACTCGACGCCATCAACCCGCAGGTGGCTGCCCGTTTGGCGCGTGCGCTGGACCGCTGGAAAAAGCTGACCGAACCGTATCGCAACGCGGCACGTGAAGCGCTGGCGCGCGTGGCGGCCAAATCCGACTTGAGCAGCGATGTGCGTGAGGTGGTCAACTGCGCACTGGCGGACTGAGAAGGCCCATGTCATTGCGGGTCCGACCCGCAATCCAGTGGCTGCAAAATTCACTGGATGCCGGATCAAGTCCGGCATGACATAAGCCTTTACAAATTTTCTTGCCCTTTGATCGGAATTTGCCATGCCCAAACGTATTTCGCTGACCCGCTACCTGGTCGAACAACAACGCCTCAAAGGCCACATTCCGTCGCAATTGCGCCTGCTGCTGGAGGTCGTGGCGCGCGCCTGCAAGCGCATCAGTCAAGCGGTTAACAAGGGCGACCTGGGCGACGTGATGGGCAGCGCCGACAGCCAGAACGTGCAGGGCGAAATGCAGAAAAAACTCGACATCATCGCCAACGAGGTGTTGATCGAAGCCAACGAATGGGGTGGTCACCTGGCAGCCATGGCCTCTGAGGAGTTGGAGGGTATTTACGTGGTGCCCAATCGCTACCCCCAAGGTGAATACCTGCTGCTGTTCGACCCGCTGGACGGCTCCAGCAACATTGACGTGAACGTGAGCATCGGCACCATCTTTAGCGTGCTGGTCAAGCCAGAAGGCAGTGCTGTGTCGGAACAGGATTTTCTGCAACCTGGCTCCAATCAGGTAGCCGCTGGCTACTGCGTTTATGGCCCGCAAACGACGCTGGTGCTGACCGTGGGCGACGGCGTGACAGTGTTCACACTCGACCGCGAACAGGGCTCCTTCATCCTGACCGAAGAAAACCTGCGTGTGCCCGAAGACACCCAGGAGTTCGCCGTCAACATGAGCAACCAGCGCCACTGGGCCGAGCCAGTGCAGCGTTACATCGACGAATGCTTGCAAGGCAAGGATGGTCCGCGCGGCAAAGACTTCAATATGCGCTGGGTCGGTAGCATGGTGGCCGACGTGCACCGGATCCTGAGCCGCGGTGGCGTGTTCCTGTACCCGTGGGACCAGCGCGAGCCTGAGAAGCCCGGCAAGTTGCGCCTGCTGTACGAGGCCAACCCGCTGAGCTGGCTGATGGAACAAGCCGGCGCTGGGTCCAGCGACGGCCAGCAGCGCATCATGGACATCGTGCCGACCCAACTGCACCAGCGCGTCAGTGTGTTCATGGGTTCGGGCAACGAAGTGGAGCGACTCACCCGCTACCACCACAGCCAGCACGAAGGCCGTTGAGTCGGTCACATACTATTTTTTTTGCAGCACAGATCAACCCGGTCTGCACCACTCGTGTCGCTGCGCCATAGCACCGATTGGTGGATGCTGTGCTGATGCGCAACACTGTGTTGCAGATGAATATTTCTGTCGCGTGAAAGGCTTTCATTTTTCATTGCCACATCACATAATCGGCGCACCGGAAAAATTCTATGTTGACCTGGGACGAAGACGTAACACCTACTGCCAGTTTGCTTTCTTCACACAGCTTGCCAGCACCCCAACTGGCCGAGCGCCGCGTCAACTACTCTCCAATTTTTACTGTCGTCAGCAGCCCCTGTAGAGGCCCGTCATTCCCGGCCAGGACGAGTGATTGATGCTGACTCACCAACTTACTGCACAGTGCATCGCACCGCTTACGCGGCACGCCAGCCTGTGTCACCCCATTCAAGGTGCTGGGGATGCCTCCAACACCCTGAATCGCTTGTTGTACGCTGATGTGCGACGAGTGCTCTTTGCACCTTGATCAAGGAGAATCAAAAATGGCAACTGCAAAAACACCCGCCGCAACAAAAACGGCTCCTGCAAAAAAAGTAGCACCAGCCAAGAAAGCTGCACCAGCCAAGAAAGCTGCACCAGCTACGAAGGCTGCACCAGCCAAGAAGGCTGCACCAGCCAAGAAAGCTGCACCAGCCAAGAAAGCTGCACCAGCCAAGAAAGCTGCACCAGCCAAGAAAGCTGCACCAGCCAAGAAAGCTGCACCAGCCAAGAAAGCTGCACCAGCCAAGAAAG
>JAQTSL010000239.1 GCA_028711355.1 Rhodoferax sp. | reverse complement strand
GGTGCGAAACGCCGCGCGATAGCGCTCTTCACTTTCCAGCAGTTTGTGCTGGACTTGCTGGCGTTCCTGGTGGTCCACCATCCGGTCCAGCGCATAGCCAATGTCCATCGCCATTTCGATCAGCAAAGACTGGATTTGCGGATCAAACGTGTCAACCACCTCTGAATAGACCACAAACGCCCCGACCACCTTGCCTTTTTGCCTGAGCGGCAAGCTGGCAACCGCCGCCCAGCCGTACTGCAGCGCGCGCGCGCGCCACGGTGCCGTACTCGGATCGTGCTGCAAATCCTGCACCCAATAGGGGCGGCCCTCAAGCATCGAGATGCCAACCGGGCCTTCACTGCCTGGGTTGGCCGGATCCAGACTGACATCAACGGTTTGCAGATAATCGGTCCCGCAACCAAACCACGCCACTGGCCGCACTACCACTGCGCTGGCGTCTGGCTCGCCAATCCAGGCCAGCCGCATGCCGCCAAAGTTGACCGCGTCGCGGCACAGGATGCCAAACAGTTCGGCTTTGTCCTGGCAATGGACGATGGCCTGATTGCATTGGCTCAAGGCCGCGTACATACGGCTGACTCGCTCGACTTTTTGCTCGGCCAGCCAGCGCTGGGTGATATTGCGCGACAGCACCAGAAAGGTTGTCGATGCACCCTGACGCGCGGCTTTTCTGGACACCGACAATTCAAACCAGTGCGGGCCGTCGGCCAACTCCAGCCGAATCTGCTGCCCCAGCGAAAATCCCTGCGCATCGGCCTCCTGAATGGCTGCCATGCCGGTCTGAGCGGCTTGGGGTGGCAGCACCTCGGCCAGTGTGCGACCCAAAAACTGCTCGGGCGGCAGCGCCAGCCATCGCTGTTGTGTGGCGTGAACCTTCAGGTAGCGACCCTGTAGGTCCAGCTCAAACATCAAATCCGGCAGCGCTTTCAAAGTCTCGCTGAGTTCCTGGTTGAGCGCCGCCAAGTTTTCTTGACTTGAAGACAAATCATGCGCTAGCACGACCGTCTGCTGTCGGCTCGACGTTGCCCGCAAGACCAGCCAAGTCAGCGCAGCGCTCGACATCACCGCCAGCGCCAGTTGCAGCCCCTGCCCCAATTTGAAAGTCAGACTTGCAGCAAACAGCAGCGCGAGCACAAACACCAGCACGCTGTAAATCAGGGGTTGACGCGACTTCGACGGCATAGTCAAAAGCAATCTCTCTGTCAGAACACCACCACCGATCCGTGGCAAGCGTGCATTGTGACTCGATTTTTTAACAAACCTCACCATGGGGTATCACGCTACTGCGTGAACGGGTGCGATTCAAAGTGAGCTGGGTTTCCAAATGACACTACAGCAGTGCGACGCGATGCAGGTTTTTTATGTGATGGTGCTAGCAGATTTGGGGACAGATTACGACCGGGCCAAAAGCCCTTACAAGCGTAACCAAGCAACACCGGTTGTACTCTGGCCCCAATTCTGCGGGTGTTCGACCGGACTTATCCGAGATTGTTCATTAGGGCTTGGGATGGCAGCGAGTGCAGTTGCGAGGCAGCGCTTCCAAGCGGTCATGTAGGTTGATTCGCATGGCATTGTTCCGGCTGCCTTGGCGTCAATTTACTGGGGTTAGTGACCTCAATTTCGCGGCATCTCATGTCAATGAAACCGGCCCGTAAACAGCATCAGGCAATCACACAATGCATCAACGTTTATAGCGCCTCACGCAATGTCAACGCCGCTAAGCGGGCACTTTCCCACATTGCCTGGGTGGCCGGCTGGCGCCCCAGCAGCAGCCGGTCGGCCAGCGGCGCCAGCAGTTGGCGATCCGGGTTCACCAGCAGCACCCAGCGCGCGCCGTCGCCGCCGCGATCTTCTTGCAACGGTGCCACCCAATCCAGCGCCACCAGCGTCTCCAGTACCGGCTCGAGTTGCAGCGCATCGACCTGCAACTGTGCATCAAGCTGTTCCAGGCTCAGCCCCTTGGCAGGGGTGGAGCGCGCCCGATCGAGCTCGGCCAGCATTTCCAGCGCCAGCATGAAGTGCCAGCCGTGCGCCGGGGCACGCCGGCGCACGCCAGCCAGCAGGCTCGGCAAATAGGCTGCAATCACCGCGCCCAGCAGCACAATCACCCAACCGACGTAGATCCAGACCAGCAAAATCGGCACCGTGGCAAAGGCACCGTACAGCACCGAATAAGTTGGCACCTTGCTCAAGTACAGCACCAGCAGCCGCTTGGCCACCTCAAAGCCGGACGCAACGAACACGCCGCCACTCAACGCGTGCGACCAGCGCACCTGGGTGTTGGGCACGTAGCGGTACAGTGCCGCCACACCCCACACCAACAGCGCAAATTGCAGCGCATCCAGCAGCCACTGCACGGCGCCCGGCAACGCACCCACCAGCCCACTGGACGCCGACACCACATACGACGTCAGCGACAGACTGGCCGCCAGCAACAACGGCCCCACTGTCACCAGTGCCCAATAGACCAGCACCCGTTGCCCCAGCGGCCGCGGTTGGCGCACTCGCCAGATCGCGTTGAGCGTGTGATCAATCGTCAATATCAACGCCAACGCCGTCACAAACAACACCGCCACACCGGCACCGCCGAGCCGGCTGGCCTTGCCAGCAAACTGCGTCAGGTAGCCCAGCACCTGGCGCGCAATGCTGTCGGGCACCAGACTTTGAATCAGCCATTGCTGCAACACCACTTGCAACTTGGCAAACATCGGAAACGCGGTAAACACAGCCAGCACCACGGTAAACAGCGGCACCAGCGCAATCGTGGTGGTAAAGGTCAGGCTGCTTGCGGTCAGCCCCAGATGATCTTCCCGAAAGCGCTCACGCAGCGTCTGCGCGGTGTTGCGCCAGGGAAAATGCCGCAATTCTTGCAGCAGCGCCGGTAGCCGTTTGGGCCAGTCGCCAGGGTGCGTTTGGTAGTCTGTCATGGCCGCTATGATGCCACTCCAATGAATACCCCCCTGCCAACCCCTGCACTGGTACTCCGTCCGGCGGTTGCGGCTAGCCGCGCGCTGGCCGTTGCCAGCTTGCTCGGACTGATCGTGCTGGGCCTGGCGTGGGAGCTGTGGCTGGCGCCACTGCGCCCGGGCGGCTCGTGGTTGGCGCTCAAAGTCTTGCCGCTGTGCCTGCCGCTGGCCGGCTTGTTAAAGCACCGGATGTACACCTACCGCTGGGTCAGCCTGCTGGTGTGGCTGTACTTTGCCGAAGGTGTGGTACGCGCCTACAGCGACACGCCCCCGTCTGACACGCTGGCAGCGGCCCAAATCGTGCTCTGTCTGCTGCTGTTTACCGCCTGCGCGCTGCACGTGCGGCTGCGTTTGCGCGGCCCCCGAGTTTTGCTGGAACAAGGCGCACCCCATGAACATCCTGCTTGCTGAATTGCGCGCCATCGTTGGCGCCAGCCACGTTTTGACCGACGGCGACCTGAGCGCCTGGACGCGCGACTGGCGCAAGCGCAGCCAAGGCAAACCGCTGGCGGTGCTGCGCCCGGCCAACACGGATGAAGTGGCGCGCGTGGTGCGCGCCTGCGCGGCTTACCGGGTGGCACAGCCAAACAGCGGCGTCAGCATCGTGCCGCAAGGCGGCAACACCGGGCTGGTGGTGGGCTCCACGCCAGATGACTCCGGCCAGCAGATTGTGCTAAGCCTGCAACGCCTGAACGCCGTGCGCGCGTTGGACGCGGCCAACCTGACTGTCACCGCCGACGCGGGCTGCATTCTGCAAACCGTACAAGAACACTGCCGCTCAGAAGGCTTTTTGTTCCCTTTAAGTTTGGCCGCCGAAGGCTCGTGCACGCTGGGCGGCAATCTCGCCAGCAACGCCGGTGGCACGCAAGTGGTGCGCTGGGGCAACGCGCGCGAGCTATGTCTGGGGCTGGAAGTGGTGACCGCGCAAGGCCAAGTGTGGAATGGTTTGAGCGGCCTGCGCAAGGACAACACCGGCTACGACCTGCGCCACCTGTTCATCGGTTCCGAAGGCACGCTGGGCATCATCACCGCGGCCACCATGAAGCTGGCGCCACTGCCCGGCGCGCAGCTCACTGCCTGGGCCGCCGTGCCTTCCATCGACGCAGCGGTGGCACTGCTCGGGCTGGCGCACCGCCACCTGGGCGCGGGGCTAACCGGTTTTGAGGTGATGGGGCAGTTTGCGCTGAGCCTGGTGGACCAACACTTCAAACAGTTGCGTGTGCCGCTGTGGCAAGACGCGCCGTTTTGCGTGCTGCTGGAAAACTCCGACCACGAATCCGAGGCGCACGCCCGCGAGCGCTTTGAAGCCTTGCTGGAAGCGGCGCTGAACGATGGTTGCGTCAGCGACGCGGTGGTAGCCGGGAACCTGACGCAGACGCAAGCGCTTTGGCAAATTCGCGAAAGCATCCCGCTGGCGCAGGCCGAAGAAGGCCTGAACATCAAACACGACATTTCGGTACCGATCTCACGCATCCCGGCGTTTGTGCAGGCCACCGACGCGCTGCTTGCCGCCGCCATCCCCGGCGTGCGACTGGTGAACTTTGGTCACCTGGGCGACGGCAACCTGCACTACAACGTGCAGGCCCCGCTTGGCCAGGATGCGGCGCTGTTTTTGCAGCAACATGAGCCCGAGGTGAACCGCATCGTGTTTGACTCGGTCGCCGCGTTCGGCGGCTCGATTTCTGCCGAGCACGGCATCGGCAGCCTGAAAGTCGATCACCTGGCGCACTACAAATCGCCGGTCGCGCTGGGCCTGATGCGCGCCATCAAGCAAGCGCTGGACCCGCACAATTTGATGAATCCGGGACGGGTCGTCAATTGGAGCGTCTTTTAGCGGTTTATCCCTCACACATACTGCAAAGATAGCTATTAAATATGAAGCGACTTATGGACCGGCCTGACAGTCCCATCATGGCGACCCGGCAGCTCGCTGCGAACCATGGGACGACATCACCCGTGATCGTTGAGGTGGCGCGGCAAATGCGTATCTGCAACACCTGCCGTTACTGCGAAGGTTTCTGCGCGGTGTTCCCGGCGATGGCACGGCGGCAGGATTTTGGCGCTGCCGACCTGCACTACCTGGCCAACCTGTGCCATAACTGCGGAGCCTGTTTACATGTCTGCGAATCCGCTCCACCGCATGAATTGGCGATCAACGTGACGCAAGCCATGGCGCAGTTGCGCGGCGAAACCTATGTGGCCTATGCCTGGCCTGCCACGCTGGGAAAGCTCTACCGACGCAATGGCCTGGCCTTGTCACTCACCCTGGCGGCGGGCTTGGCACTGTTTTTGCTGCTGGCGATGGCCTTCAATGGCAGTCTGTGGGGCGGGGCCGTAGTGGGCGATTTTTCCAAACTGTTTCCGCACAACTTGTTGATATTGCTGTTTGCGCCAATTTGTTTGTGGGTGATGCTGGCGCTGGGCATGGGAGTCACCCGCTTTCTGCGTGACGTGTCGCCCGTCACCACCGGCGCTCCCAGCGCAGGCGGCGATGCGCTGCAAGCCACACAGGATGTACTCACCCTCAAATACCTGGACGGCGTTCATGGCGAGGGCTGTCACAACAATACCAAGGCCTACGGCCTGTCACGCCGCCGGGCACATCACCTGACCTTTTATGGTTTCATGCTGTGTTTTGCTACCACCTGTGTGGCCACGGTCTATCACTACGCGTTGGGCTGGCAGGCGCCGTATGACTGGCCCAGCCTGCCCAAGCTGCTGGGTGTAGCCGGTGGTGTCAGCCTGCTACTGGGCACCGCAGGGCTGTTCAAGCTCAAGCTGACACGCCCTCCGCTGCACAGT
>JAQTSL010000238.1 GCA_028711355.1 Rhodoferax sp. | reverse complement strand
GTATGCCAACGACAAGGTGAGTGGCGTGCGCTGCCAAGATCAGTTGACCGGCAAAACCTATCAGATTGAGAGTCCTTGCGTAGTGAATGCCACGGGCGTGTGGGTGGATCAATTGCGGCAAAAGGACAGCCAGGCTGTGCCGGGTCAAGACGGACGTGCCACGCAGCCCATGGTGGCACCCAGTCAAGGGGTACACATGGTGGTGGAGCATGAGTTTTTGGACGCTGATGTCGCGATGATGGTGCCCAAGACGGCCGATGGTCGTGTGTTGTTTGCCGTGCCTTGGCTGGGTAAGGTCATTTTGGGCACCACCGACACCCCACGCCATGACCTGGCGCGTGAGCCTCTTGCCTTTGATGAAGAGATTGAATTCATTCTGAGTGAGTCGGCCAAGTACCTGCGGCGCGCACCCAAGCGCGCGGACGTAAAGAGCATTTGGGTGGGCCTACGCCCCTTGGTCAAACCGCCAGAGGACGAAGGTAGCAGCACCAAAGGATTGAGCCGCGAACACACTATTTTGGTGAGCCGCAGTGGGCTGGTCACCGTCACCGGCGGCAAGTGGACGACTTATCGGGCGATGGCCGAAGATGTACTTGAAAAGTGCACCCAGAGCCGCCTCATTGGCCCAACGCAAGTTGGCGTGACCAAATCGCTGAGACTGCTGGGCAGTTCTGCGCCGACAGCGATACCGCCTATGAAAGTGCGGCCTCTCTTTGAGCCACCGGGTTGGCATTCTTATGGCGCAGAGCAGGCTTTTGTTAAAACGCTGCCGGGGGCAAACGATCAACTGTGCGCTGGCTTGTGCAGTGCCATGGTGCGCTTTGCGGCACGCTATGAGTATGCTGTGACTGTCGAGGATGTGCTGGCCAGACGTTCGCGCTTGTTGTTTCTGGATGCGCGCTTGGCTGGTGACATCGCCCCCCGGGTGGGTGAAATTCTGTCTGAAGAAGGCCAGATGCACCCTGAAGTGGCCAAATTTCAGTCGCTGGCAACCAACTATTTGTTGCAACCGTGAAAAAAGTTTTGCAAATCGGCTAAAACACGGGCATAATACAGGGCTTCACTCGAAAGAGCATGAAGTGTCTGCCCAAAAACAGATGGTGTGAGTGGTTCACACCAGTTGTTACGGGCCCAAGACTGACCGGATGCGAAAGCAATCGGTGCAAGTTGGGAAATTTACAAATGATCCAAACCGAATCTCGACTCGAAGTTGCCGACAACACCGGCGCCAAGTCCGTTCTGTGCATCAAGGTGCTGGGCGGGTCCAAGCGTCGCTATGCCAGCGTGGGCGACATTATCAAAGTCAGCATCAAGGAAGCAGCACCACGTGGGCGCGTCAAGAAAGGCGACGTTTACAGTGCTGTGGTTGTTCGCACCGCCAAGGGTATCCGTCGCTCTGATGGTTCCCTGGTCAAGTTTGATGGCAATGCAGCAGTTTTGCTTAATGCCAAGTTGGAGCCGATCGGCACCCGTATTTTTGGACCAGTGACGCGTGAGCTGCGCACCGAGCGGTTCATGAAGATCGTGTCCTTGGCGCCAGAAGTTTTGTAAGGACACCGCTATGAACAAAATTCGCAAAGGCGACGATGTCATCGTGCTCGCAGGACGTGACAAAGGCAAGCGCGGCAAAGTGACGCAGCGCAAAGACGATTCTCACCTGGTGGTGGAAGGCGTCAATGTGGTCAAAAAACACGCCAAGCCTAACCCGATGAAGGGTGAAGCGGGCGGCATTGTCGATAAAACCATGCCGATCCACCAATCCAATGTGGCGATTTTGAATGTTGCTACAGGCAAGGCTGACCGGGTTGGGATCAAGGTGCAGGCTGATGGCAAGCGCGTACGCGTTTACAAGTCAAGCGGCGAAGAAATCAAGGTGGCATAAACATGGCTCGTTTGCAACAAATCTATCGGGAAAAAGTGGCGCCCGAACTGATCGCCAAATTTGGCTACAAATCGCCCATGCAGGTGCCCCGCCTGACCAAGATCACCCTCAACATGGGTGTCAGCGAAGCGGTCGCCGACAAGAAAGTCATGGATCACGCGGTGGATGACCTGACCAAAATTGCAGGTCAGAAGCCAGTGGTGACAATGTCCAAGAAGGCCATTGCCGGCTTCAAGATTCGCGAAAACCAGGCGATCGGCTGCATGGTGACGCTGCGTGGCGCCCATATGTATGAGTTTCTAGACCGCTTTGTTACGGTGGCGTTGCCCCGGGTACGCGACTTCCGCGGTATTTCGGGCCGCTCTTTCGACGGTCGTGGCAACTACAACATTGGCGTTAAAGAGCAGATCATTTTTCCTGAAATTGAATACGACAAGGTGGATGCCTTGCGTGGTCTCAATATCAGCATCACGACAACGGCCAAGACCGATGACGAGTGCAAGGCGCTGCTCGCCGGTTTCCGTTTTCCCTTCAAGAACTGAGGTGATCTGTGGCTAAGATGGCTTTAATCGAGCGCGAGCTCAAAAGAGACAAACTGGTTGCCAAGTACGCAAAAAAACGTGCGGAATTGAAGGCAATTGCAAACAGCGCCAAGCACTCTGATGAAGAGCGTGCGGCAGCACGTCTGAGCTTGCAGGCGTTGCCCCGCAACGCTAACCCCACGCGGCAACGTAACCGCTGTGCCATTACCGGGCGTCCGCGTGGAACATTTGCGCAGTTTGGTTTGGCACGTGCCAAGATTCGTGAAATGGCTTTTGCCGGTGAAATACCTGGCATTACCAAAGCTAGCTGGTAAGCGGCAGGAGACAAGATATGAGCATGAGTGATCCGATTGCCGACCTGTTAACGCGCATTCGCAATGCGCAGATGGTGGCTAAAACATCCGTTCGTGTGCCTTCTTCCAAGGTGAAGGTGGCAATTGCCCAAGTTCTGCAAGACGAAGGCTACATTGATGCGTTTAAGGTAAACGCGGTTGATGGCAAGCCGGAGCTTGAGATTGCACTTAAATATTACGCGGGTCGTCCGGTGATAGAGCGGATCGAGCGCGTCAGTCGTCCTGGTCTGCGCGTCTATCGCCGCAGCGACGCGATTGCGCAAGTTCAAAATGGTTTGGGCGTTGCCATCGTGACGACACCCAAGGGCGTCATGACTGATCGCAAGGCGCGCGCTACCGGTGTCGGTGGTGAAGTGCTGTGCTACGTCGCCTGATGCGTGACACTGAGGAGTAATAGAACATGTCTCGTATTGGAAAAATGCCCGTTGCCATTCCCGCCGGAGTGGAAGTTGTTTTGGCTGAGCAGAAGATCAGTGTCAAGGGCGCTGGTGGTTTGTTGACGGTGGCGCAAAACAGTCTGGTCCAGATCACCAGTGAAGAGGGTCGGGTAAGTTTCAAGGCTGCCAATGATTCACGTGAAGCCGACGCCATGTCTGGCACATTGCGCCAATTGGTTAACAACATGGTAATCGGCGTGAGTAAGGGCTTCGAGAAGAAGCTGACGCTGATTGGCGTGGGCTACAAGGCTCAAGCTCAGGGCAAAAAGCTTAATTTGGTGGTCGGTTATTCACACCCGGTTGACAAGGAAATGCCCGACGGTATTTCTGTGGCGACACCAACCCCGACTGAAATCGTGATCAAGGGAGCAGATCGTCAGCGCGTCGGGCAGGTGGCTGCTGAAATTCGCGCGATCCGTCCGCCTGAGCCTTACAAGGGCAAGGGCATCCGTTATTCGGATGAAACGGTTGCCATCAAAGAAACCAAGAAGAAATAAGGAGCCGCGCCATGTTGAACAAAAATGAACAGCGTCTGCGTCGTGCCCGTCAGACACGTATCCGCATTGCCGACCAAGGCGCTGTGCGCCTGACCGTGCATCGTACCAACTTGCACATTTATGCCAGCGTCATTTCTGGCGATGGCGCCAAGGTGTTGGCAAGCGCATCCAGCGCCGAAGCTGAGGTGCGTCAGTCGTTAGGTGGTGCTGGCAAGGGTGGCAATGTGGCAGCGGCACAAATTGTTGGCAAGCGCGTCGCCGAGAAGGCCAAGGCTGCCGGCGTTGAAAAAGTGGCGTTTGATCGTGCCGGGTACGCGTACCACGGCCGCGTCAAGGCGCTGGCCGAGTCAGCGCGTGAAGCTGGCTTGCAGTTTTAAGCAGATCGGAAATTAAGATGGCTAAAGTACAAGCAAAAATGCAAGGTAAGGCTGAGGGCCCCGAGGACGGCTTGCGTGAAAAGATGATCGCGATTAACCGCGTGACCAAGGTGGTAAAGGGTGGTCGTATCCTGGGTTTTGCCGCCTTGACTGTGGTAGGTGATGGTGACGGTACCGTTGGTATGGGCAAGGGTAAGTCCAAAGAAGTGCCAGCGGCGGTTCAAAAGGCTATGGAAGAGGCACGTCGCAACATGAGTAAGGTGCCACTGAAAAATGGTTCGATTCACCACACGGTGGTGGGTCATCATGGCGCTGCCTCGGTGATGATGGCGCCTGCCCCCAAAGGTACTGGCATCATTGCCGGCGGGCCGATGCGCGCGGTTTTTGAAGTATTGGGCATCACCGATATCGTGGCCAAGAGCCACGGTTCTAGTAATCCCTACAACATGGTTCGCGCGACATTAAACGCGCTATCACGCGCTACCACGCCGTCGGCGGTGGCGGCCAAGCGTGGCAAAACAGTTGAAGAACTGTTTGCCTGATCGGAGCACAAGAGATGACGACCGAAAAGAAAATTACCGTTCAGTTGGTGCGCAGCCCAATTAGCTGTGCCCAGTCGCACCGCGCGACCGTTCGCGGTCTGGGCTTGCGCAAAATTCGCAGTACCAGTGAACTGGTCGATACGCCCGCGGTGCGTGGCATGATTAACAAGATCAGTTATCTGGTCAAGGTGCTCTGAGAGGTTCATGATGGAATTGAATGACATTCAGTCTGCCGACGGCGCAAAGCACGCCAAACGTCGCGTGGGTCGCGGTATTGGTTCCGGTTTGGGCAAGACCGCCGGGCGTGGTCATAAAGGTCAAAAATCCCGTGCCGGTGGCTACCACAAGGTTGGTTTTGAAGGCGGTCAGATGCCAATGCAACGGCGCCTGCCCAAGCGTGGTTTCAAGTCTGCCTTGCTCAAGTTTAATGCTGAGGTGACGTTGGATACGCTGGAAAAACTGGGCGCTGTAGAAGTTGACTTGTTAGTGCTCAAGCAAGCGGGTCTGGTTGGCGAGTTGGCCAAAGTGGTCAAGGTTGTCAAAACTGGCACGTTAACCAAGGCGGTCAAGCTGACAGGTGTTGGCGCCACCGCTGGTGCCAAGGCGGCGATCGAAGCGGTTGGTGGATCGCTGGCTTGATGGTTCTGCAAGGAAGCTTGTAAGTGGCGACTCTTTCCGCATCTGCTGCCAAGACCGATAAGTACGGCGACCTGCGTCGTCGTCTGGTTTTTTTGCTGCTGGCTTTGGTGGTTTACCGGGTCGGCGCGCATATCCCTGTGCCGGGTATTGATGCGGCTCAGTTGCAGCAGTTCTTTAAAGGGCAGCAAGGTGGCATCCTGGGCATGTTCAATATGTTCTCAGGCGGTGCGCTGTCGCGTTTCACCATCTTTGCCTTGGGCATCATGCCTTACATATCTGCTTCGATCATCATGCAGTTGATGGGCTACGTGTTGCCAGCCTTTGAGCAGTTAAAAAAAGAGGGTGAAGCTGGTCGTCGCAAAATCACCCAGTACACGCGCTACGGAACATTAGGGCTAGCCTTGTTCCAGTCGCTTGGCATTGCCGTGGCTTTGGAGAGCTCCGCTGGTTTGGTGGTGTCGCCTGGTTTTGGGTTTCGGATGACCGCAGTAGTGACGGTGACGGCTGGCACTTTATTTTTGATGTGGCTGGGCGAACAGATCACTGAGCGG
>JAQTSL010000237.1 GCA_028711355.1 Rhodoferax sp. | reverse complement strand
ACGCCAACTCGTGTAATCTCGCTCATGGGACTTCTCCTTCAAAAGGTTAATGATTGACTTCCAAAACCCAATCATGGCACGTTGATGCCGTTACCGGGAAGAGGGAAGTCCCTTCGTATTCAGATGGCTGGCGAGGCGAGTTGCGAGGCAGTTTGGGCGGGCGTGAGGCGTTCATAGCTCAGCTATGAACAACGAATGACCGTCCAAAATGACCGCAAATCGGCCGCCAGTCGCTGTGCAGGGTCGAACACCCGCCTAATGGATTTTCTCGGTTTAATGAAAATCCCGGCTGTGTGTGGCCAGCTCGCCCAGCAGCGGCGTCAGGTCGCGCAAAAAACCAGCCACCAGGTGGCACACCTGGCCAGCGCTGCCTTCGTCGCGCTGCCAGGTGCCGTGCACCGCCAGCAACTTTGAATGCAGCAACGCGCTGCGTTGACGCGCTTTCAGGGATTTCCAGACGATCACATTCACGCCGCCGGTTTCGTCTTCCAGCGTCACAAAAGTCACGCCTTTGGCGCTGCCGGGGCTTTGCCGCAGCGTCACCAAGCCGCAGACGCGCACCAGCCGACCGTGCGGCAAGGCGTGCAGTTGGGCAGCGCTCAAGTACTTTAGTTTTAATAGCTGCTCACGCAATAGCAGCAAGGGGTGGGAGCGTAAAGTAAGACCCAATGCGGCGTAGTCAAAACGCACTTCTTCGGCTTCAGAAGCCGCCGGCAAGGCCAGCGTCAACTCGTGCACCGGGGCGTCGCGCAGCAGCAGCGGCATCACTTGCAAGGCGCTGGCATCCCAGACCTGCTGGCGCCGGTGGCCACTGAGCGAACGCAGCGCATCGGCGCTGGCCAGCGCTTGCAGGTCGGCCGCGTCCAACTCGGCACGCAACGCCAGGTCTTCGGTACTGGCAAAGGGATGCTGCGCGCGGGCGCTGACAATACGCGCAGCGGCAAATTCACTCAAGCCGCTGACCAACCGCAACCCCAGCCGCACAGTGGGTTGCTGACAGTGAGTGGATTGGCCCCGGTTGTCATTGCGGACTTGATCCGGGATGACAGCACCAGTGCCCTTTAATGTGCAATCCCAGTCGCTATGCGACAGGTCCGCCGGTAGCACCTGCACACCGTGGCGCTTGGCATCTTGCACCAGTTGCGACGGACCATAAAAACCCAGTGGCTGGCTATTGAGCATGGCCACCAAAAAGCACGCCGGTTGGTGCTGCTTAAGCCAGCAACTGGCCCACACCAGCAACGCAAAGCTGGCGGCGTGGCTCTCTGGAAAGCCGTATTCGCCAAAACCTTCGATCTGGTGAAACAGTTGCTCGGCAAAGTCGGCGCTGTAGCCATTTTTCAGCATGCCACCGACCAGCCGGTCATAAAACTTGTGTACCCCACCCTGGCGCCGCCAGGCCGCCATGGAGCGGCGCAACTGGTCGGCCTCGCCGGGCGTGAAGTCGGCTGCGGCCATGGCGACCTGCATCACCTGCTCCTGAAAAATTGGCACGCCCAGCGTGCGCTGCAGCACTTTTTGCAGCGCTGGGCTGGCGTAACTGACCGCTTGTGGATTAGCGCGCGCCGCCAGATAGGGGTGCACCATGCCGCCCTGAATCGGCCCGGGGCGCACGATCGCCACCTCGACCACCAGATCGTAAAAACAGCGCGGCTGCAGGCGCGCCAGCATACTCATTTGCGCCCGGCTCTCGATCTGGAACACGCCCACGGTGTCGGCGGCGCAGATCATGTCAAAGGTGGCAGCGTCATCGGCCGGAATGTCTTGCAGCGCAAAACGCTGCCCGCACTGGGCGCTGACCAGCTCCAGGCAACGCCGAATGGCGCTGAGCATGCCCAGCGCCAGGATGTCCACTTTCAGCAAACCCAGCGCGTCCAGGTCGTCTTTGTCCCATTGGATGACGCTGCGCTCGGGCATGGCGGCGTTTTCCACCGGCACCAGGCGCGTCAGCGGCCCACTGGTCAGCACAAAACCGCCCGGGTGCTGACTCAAGTGGCGCGGCAAGCCCTGCAATTGCTGGCTCAAACCAAGCCAGTGCTGTAGCGTGATGTCGGGGGGTGCCACAAAGTCAGGGCCCAAGCGCGCCAGCGCCGCTTGCAGCCGGTCGGCCAGCCCCGCACGGCTGACCATGCCGGAGTGCTCGCGCGCCATGGCGCTGATCAGCGCCTCTGGCACACCCAGCGCGCGGCCGACGTCGCGCAAGGCACTTTTCGGGCGATAACTGATGACCACCGCCGTCAGTGCAGCACGATCGCGGCCGTATTTGGCATAGATGTACTGAATAACTTCTTCACGCCGCTGGTGCTCAAAATCGACGTCAATGTCGGGCGGCTCGTCGCGCTCACGGCTAATAAAGCGCTCAAACAGCAAGTTGCCGCGCGCCGGATCGACCTCGGTCACGCCCAGGCAATAGCACACCGCCGAATTGGCCGCCGAACCGCGCCCCTGGCACAAAATGCCACGGCTGCGCGCAAAAGCGACGATGCCGTGCACCGTTAAAAAATACATCTCATAGGCCAGCTCGGCAATCAGCGCCAGCTCATGTTCAAGTTGCCTGTGCACCGGCTCTGGCACGCCGTGCGGGTAGCGCCGCGCTGCACCTTCGTCGGTCAACTGGCGCAGCGTCTGCGCCGGGCTCAGCCCCGGTAGCACCGCCTCTTGCGGGTACTGATAGCGCAGCTCATCCAGGCTAAAGTGGCAGCGGCCAGCCACCACCAGCGTGTTGGCCAGCAGCTCAGGCTGGTAAATCTGCGCCAATCGAGCACACGAGCGCAAATGCGCCTCGGCGTTGGACTGTAGGGCAAAACCGCACGCGCTTAACGGCTGGCCCAGCCGAACCGCAGTCAACACGTCTTGCAGCGGCTTGCGTGAGCGCACATACATCAGTACGCCGCCCACCGCCAGCAACGGCACGCCGGTGCGCTGCGACAACTGCTGGCAGCGCCGCAGGTGCTGGCCGTCACCCGGCCCCAGAAGCTGGGTTACTCCCACCCAGAGTTGTGACCCAAATTGACTTCTAGCCCATGCCATGAAAGCGCAAGCAGCTTCATCTTCAATAGCATCTGGTAGCACCGCAATCAGCTCGCAGCCGCGTAACTTGTGCCAACTATCCGAGTTTTGCGGCAAACGGTACTGGCCCTTGGGCGCGCTGCGCCGCGCCAGCGTGATGAACTCGCACAGGTCGCCCCAGCCCGCCAGGTCATGCGCCAGGGCAATCAGGGTGATGTTCTCTGCAGCACCGACACCAAGCACGCGCAGCGACTCTGACGTGGTCAGCGCTGCGGCGAGTGGCAGCGGCAGCGCAAACGCGGCGCCAGGCAGCAGCTTCAGACCACACTTTTTGGCCTCAAGGTGCGCGCGCACCAGGCCGGCGACCGAGCAGTCGTCGGTGATGGCCAGCGCGCTGTAGCCCAGCGTCGCGGCACGCGCCACCAGTTGTTCTGGCTGCGACGCGCCCACGCCGAAGCTGAAGGCGCTACAGCAATACAGCTCGGCGTAGGCTGGCACTGGCAAGCGATTCAAACTGCGCCAATCGGCATCCATGGCGACATCCTTCGCTCAGGCAAATAGCCCGTGCAGATACCAGCGCGCGGCGCCCGCATTGGTGGCAGTCCCGGCCCCGGCGTCACCGGTTGCGCTGGTCTGACCCAGACGCTGGCGATAAATCCACAGCAAACCGGCGTGCGCGCTGCGCGCCACAAAGTAGTCGCGCAGCACCAGCGCGCCACCGCCCCACCAGCCCGCCTCCAGCCGCTGCGGCCCGGCCAGCAGGGTCAACGCGCCGTGGTACTGCGGCTGGTCGTGGCGCAGGTCCAGCGCCAGCGGCTCGGCCAGCAGCCAAGTGGGCGACTGAGGCTGCGCCCAGAGAGGTCGCGTAGTGTGCTTGTGCAACGTTTTATTTTCTAAGCTTTTTTGGCCTCTAGCCCCTGTTGATAAAGCGCTAGAAGCTATCAATGATGTAGTAGATTCGGACCAGCACTGCATCTGTTCCGGCCGGTGGTCGAGCCGTGGCTGCAAACGTAACACCCGGCCTGCGCCCAGACGCGCGCTCAGGCGTTCCAGCGTTTGTGTCAGGCCGTCACCCGCGCGGGTGGCATCGCTTAGCAGGCTGGCGCTGCTGCCCGCCAGGGCCGCCAGCGCCAGCGTGCGCAGGCGCAGCGTGTGTACCGGCGCGGGCAGTGTCACGCGCGCCAGGTGCTCGGCCAGCAGGCGCTGTAGCTGGCCGCTGTCTTGCGTGGGCTCGCCGCTGCGCAGTGGCAGCGCGCCCTGATGATCGGTATGGCGACGCTCGTCCATGTACCAAATCAGCTCCAACCCCAGCACCCCCTGCTGGCGCAGTTGCAGCCACACGCGCAGTTGCGCCAGCAGGCGGCGCGCGGCAAACAGCAAGGCGCTGGCACTTTGCACCGCGCTGGGCAACTCCAGGCTGGCGTCAAACACTACGGGCAAGGTCAGCCAGGGATAGACCTCGGGCCGCTGGCCATAGGCCTGGTCCAGCGCGTCCAGCAGCAGCGCGCCAAAACGCCGAGCTACCCCGGCACGCGGCAGGGCGCGTAGTTGGCCCCAGGTAGCGCAGCCCAGCCGTGCCAAAGTTGGCAGGTGCGGCTGGGCAGCGGCCAGCGTTGACAGCGGCAAGGCATCCACCGGCCACGCTGCCTGCGCCTGTAGCGGGCTGGACGGGGCCACTTCCAGTTCCGCCAACGCTATCAACGATGTAGCTGCTTGCGCATATTTATCAAGCGCTAGAGGCGAATTTGGCTTTAACACCTGGGCCAGCAGTGCCGGCAAACCACCCCACAGCCGCACGCTGCCAGAGACCTCCAGCAGCACCACTGATCCGACGCGCGCCACACGGGGCGTGTAGCGCAGCGCCCACCAGCCCAGTGCCCGAGCCGGGTCACTCAGCTCGGCCACTGCGCCTGCGGGCGCTTCAGGCCGCAACGCGATCCAGTGCACGGGGAAACCCCCACCGGGGCAACACCAGCGGATCAGTCAACGGCGGGCCACGGCGCTTGAGCAGATCAATACGCAAGGCGTCCGGGGCGTCATCTGGCGGCCCAGCCACACGCAGGCGCAGCAGCGCCGGTGACGCGCTGTGCCGGGCGTTGACCGGGCGCAGCGCAAACAACAACTTGGCTTGGCTGTGCGCGGCCATTTGCAAGCGCCGCAAAGCTGCAGTTGGCACCAGCCCCAACCAAACCAGCACAGCGGCCACGTCGGCGCAGCGCAGCACCTGCTCCGCCGCCCACAGGCGCTCGGCCGGGGTTTGCGCCTGCACCCACAGCAGGCGCGTCACGTCCAGCGTGCGCGCCGCCAGACCGGGGCCAAACGGCGTGTAGGGCGCGCCGATCAGCGCCACCCAGGACGGGGTTGTCCCGTGTGCAAATGATTCAGCCTGGGCAGCCGCCAGCGCGGGCAGTAGCAACTGCCATTCGTGGTGGCTGCCGGGGTCTTGCAGGATGTCACACAAGCCTCCCAGCGGCCAGCCACCGCCGGGCAGTTGCGCGTCCAGCAACGCATGGCCGCTGGCCACCACACCACACGATTGGTTAGCCAAAGTGTCGGCACGCCAGAGCGCATCACCCGCCTGCACCCAACTGGCCAGATCAGCCCGATGCCGGCGTGCGGGCGGCGCAGTCGCTGCCGCTGGCGCAGCTTCTTCATCCACCCAAACCGCACGCAACACCATGATATTTGTAGTTCTTAATCAGTTGGGGACAGAGCAAAGTTCGCTGCGCGTAACTCTTGGTCTGTCCCACAAGGTTTCAGGATAGTTGGGGACAGAGCAAAGTTCGCTGCGCGTAACTCTTGGTCTGTCCCACAAGGTTTCAGGATA
>JAQTSL010000236.1 GCA_028711355.1 Rhodoferax sp. | reverse complement strand
ACACGCTCTTGGCGGTGCAGGTGACGGCGCAAAAAATGTTCGGCGTACCAGAGCTGGGCGATGATCTCACCAGTGGTCAGGTTACGGCTGAAACCCTGGTGACCGGTCGAGCAAAATCGGCACGCCATGGCGCATCCGGCCTGCGACGAAAGACACAAGGTGCCACGATCCTCCTCGGGGATAAAAACGGTTTCGATGGCATTGCCGCCACCCACGTCAAATAGCCATTTGATGGTCCCATCGGCGGAAATGTGCTGCGACACGACCGCCAGCGGCGACACGCCGGCCACCCCCGCCAGCTTGTCACGCAGCGACTTGGCCAGATCGGTCATGTCGGCAAAGTTGGCGCAGCCGCGCTGGTGAATCCAGCGAAACAGTTGGACCGCACGAAACCGCTTTTCGCCGAGCTGCTCGCAAAAAACAGCCAAATTGTCGAGATCGAAATCGAGCAAGTTGACCGTCATGGCGGGCACTGGCTCAACGCGAAAAGATACTCATGCCGGGGAAGAAGAAAGCCACTTCCACGGCCGCCGTTTCGGGCGCATCTGAGCCATGGACGGCGTTGGCGTCGATGCTGTCGGCAAAATCAGCGCGAATGGTGCCGGTAGCGGCTTTTTTCGGGTCGGTCGCACCCATCAGTTCACGATTTTTCAGGATCGCGTTTTCACCTTCAAGCACCTGAATCATGACCGGGCCGGAAATCATGAAATTGACCAGATCATTGAAAAAGGGGCGCTCTTTGTGAACGCCGTAAAACGCCTCTGCCTCGCGCCGCGACAAATGAGCCATCTTGGCGGTGGCAATCTTCAGACCAGCGGCCTCAAAACGCGCATAAATCTGGCCAATCACGTTCTTGGCAACGGCATCTGGTTTGATGATGGAAAGAGTGCGTTCAATCGTCATGGTTTTACCTGGTTAAAAATATCAATAAAAATCAGAACCCGCGATGTTACCCTGAAGCATCAGCGCTGGCGCCCGCCAAAACGCGGGGTCGGCTTTTTGCCGACCCGTTGTCGCTGACGAGTCAGACTATCGGCACCAATATAGCCGAGCGATGTTTTCAGCGGATCAGGCTTCCCGCTTGGCGCTTGCGGCGTCCGGGCGGCGCTGCCGCGCGGCTTGTTTTTTTGCCGCGTGGCGCGGCTGCGGTCAGCGTCAATCGGCGCTTTTGCACTGGTACCGTCCGCCGCGTGCGCCAAACCCACATCGTGCGCGGCCCGGCTTAGCAAGCGGATATCAGCCTCATCAAGTTCCAGCCAGGCACCGCGCTTAAGACCCCGTGGCAGCACCATCGAACCGTAGCGGATACGAATCAGTCGGCTGACCGCGTGCCCGATCGATTCGAGCATACGGCGCACTTCACGGTTTCGCCCCTCTGCAATTGTCACCCGATACCAGCAGTTGGCGCCCTCACCACCACCGTCGTCAATCGAGCCAAACTGGGCCATGCCATCGTCCAGCCGCACGCCTTCAAGCAGCTTTTGCTTTTCTTCGGGGCTCAGCGCGCCCAAAACACGTACCGCGTACTCTCGCTCCAGCCCAAAGCGCGGATGCATCAGCTTGTTGGCCAACTCACCCGAGCTGGTCAACAGCAACAAGCCCTCGGTGTTCAAGTCCAGCCGACCGACCGACTGCCACTTGCCCTGGACCAATCTGGGTAGATGGCGAAATACGGTGGGACGGTTCTGCGGATCGTCGTGACTAACCACCTCGCCGACCGGCTTGTGATAAGCGATCACACGGGTCGGTGGTGGCGCCACCTTGAAGCGGATCGGTCTGCCGTTGACCTTGACGTGGTCGCCAAATTGCACGCGCTGTCCAATGTGCGCGGGTTCGTTATTGACGGTGATGCGCCCCTCCATGATGAGTTGCTCCATTTCCAGACGCGACCCCATGCCAGCCTGCGCCAGCACTTTGTGCAACTTGGGTGAATCGGGTTGCGCTGGCAACACACGCTTGCGGGGGGCCATCTGCGCCTGAACTTCGTCCTGATCAAAGCGCCCAGAGACCACGTCCTCAAACCGGATGAGGTCGTTGGTGCCGTTGCTGGCACCGTCGCTCTCGGGGGCCTCGGTCGGTCGTTCTGTCATAACGTGTCCTTGGATGACGTTTCTGTCGGTGCAAGAGGTGATGGTTGGTTTGATGCGGCCGCCACCTCTAGCGGCAGCTCGTCCAGTGGCAGGCCTGGTTCCAGCACCGCAGCAAGGCTTTCCATCGCCTGCATCGACGTATCAAGTGCGGGCAATTGGTCCAGCGACGGCAGACCCAAGTCATCCAGGAAATGACGGGTGGTCGCAAACAACGCCGGTCGCCCGATGCTGTCACGGTGGCCGATGACCTCGATCCAGCCCCGTTCTTCCAGTTGTTTAAGCGTCAGGGAGTTCACCGCAACGCCCCGAATTTCTTCAATATCGCCACGCGTCACTGGCTGGCGGTAAGCGATGATGGCCAGGGTTTCCAGCGTGGCACGCGCGTAGCGTGGCGGCTTTTCTGGATGCAGTCGATCCAGCGTATCGCGCAACTGTGGTCTGCTCTGGAACCGCCAGCCAGAGGCGAGCGATACCAGCTCAACGCCACGATCCGACCACTGCTGCTGCAACTCGACCAGTATCTGTCGAACGGTGGTGGCGTCGATATCTTCTCCCAACAGCTTGCCCATGTCTCGTTCAGGCATGGGTTGCTGGGCACACAGCAGAGCGGTTTCAAGGATGCACCTGGCATCGGGCATCATCATGTTTGACGGGTTCCAATCAAACCCCTGACTGGGGCACTGAACAAACTAAAGAGTGGGGGACGCGCCCAATGCCGACAAGCATTTCGGCAGAACGCAAAACCGGCGGCCGCGCCAGTTAACTACAGCGGCCATTGTATGCGAGACCCCAGTACGCAAGCGCCTGAGCCAAGTCCGGCGGCGGCGGGCATTCAAAACTCAATGCGGTGCCGGTTATCGGGTGCGCAAAGCTCAATCGGGTCGCGTGCAGTGCCTGGCGCCGCATATCAGCCACAAGCGTGCCGCCGTAGAGCAAATCTGCCACCAGCGGATGCCCGATCGACGCCAGGTGCACCCGGATCTGGTGCGTGCGACCGGTTTGCAAACTGCACCAGACCAGACAGCCCTGCGCAGCGTTTGCAATGCACTCAAAATCAGTTTGAGCGGTTTTGCCTGGATGCACTGACAGATCGACCACCGCCATGCGAAGGCGCTGCGCGGAGTCGCGTCCCACCGGCGCGTCCACCAAGCGCATCGACGCCCCCTGCCAGGGTCGGTGAGCCAGCGCCAGATACTGGCGCTTGACGCGCCGCGCAGCAATCGCCTGCACCAATGCGTCCATCGCCGAGCGGGTGCGCGCCACCACCATCAAGCCGCTGGTGTCCTTGTCCAGCCGATGCACAATGCCCGCGCGCGGCAAGTTAAAGGCCTGCGCGTCAAATCCCAGCAAACGGTTCATCAAGGTTCCGCTCCAGTGGCCCGGTGCCGGGTGCACCACCAGACCGGCGGGCTTGTTAAGCACCAGCAGGTGCGGGTCCTGATAGACGATGTCCAGCTCGGGTGGTTCGGCCTTGAACGCCTGGCACTGCGGGGTCGGGCGCAGCTCGATCAGGCCCTGATCGCCGGCCTTGACCCGGATCGCAGGCTTGGCAACCACCCGGCCATTGAGCGTGACGCCGCCGCTTTCGATGATTTGCTGCAGATAGTTGCGCGAAAATTCAGGCACCAGCAATGCCACAGCTCGGTCCAGCCGCAATCCATGCAGCGCCGCATCCATGAGCAGTGGTCGAAATTCGATCTCGGCGCTGGCGTCGATTTCCGCTGCCAGATCGGTCGCCTGCGGCACCACCGATATAATCTTTTCACTGATTTTCAAAAAGCGGTCCCTCATGCCTGATGCCAAATTATCTGCTGCTCGAACCGGCTTACTGCCTGTCATGGCACTGTTGTTGGCGGCCTGCTCGTCCACGCCTGCCGATCCTACCGCTAGTTGGAGTCCGAACAAGATTTACGCCGAAGCCAAAGATGAGCTCAACACCGGCGCCTACGACAAGGCAGTTCCGCTGTTTGAAAAGCTCGAGGGGCGAGCTGCCGGCACGCCGTTGGCACAACAGGCCCAGTTGGACAAAGCCTACGCCCATTTCAAGAACGCTGAACCTGCCTTGGCCATCGCCACGCTCGACCGCTTTCTGAAGCTGCACCCAGCCAGCCCAGCCATCGATTACGCGCTGTACCTGAAAGGCATCGTCAATTTCAACGACGATTTGGGGCTTTTTTCGTCGGTGACCCGGCAAGACCTGTCTGAGCGTGACCAAAAAGCGGCGAAAGACTCTTTTGAAGCGTTCAAAGAACTGGTGACCCGGTTCCCGGAGTCGCGCTATGCGCACGATGCAACCGATCGCATGGGTTACATCGTCAATTCGCTGGCGCAGTCTGAGGTTCACGTGGCGCGTTACTATTTTCAGCGCGGTGCCTATCTGGCGGCGATCAATCGGGCGCAAGCGGCGGTGACGGATTACCAGAGCGTTCCGGCGCTGGAAGAAGCCCTGTTCATCATGGTCCAGTCGTATGACGCGCTCGCTATGCCGCAATTGCGCGACGATGCCAAACGCGTGCTGGAAAAGAACTTTCCCCAAACACCGTACCTCACGCAAGGGTTCAAATCCAGTCCACAGCCCTGGTGGAAGCTCTGGTAAAACGATCGTCGGTGCGCGTTGCCGGTTGACTGGCGCCACTGGCACTCATCAATATGATCCCAGATCGTCCATTGGGCGCACCTTTCGTGCTGCTTGGGTGCATACGGCGCAATGACCCGCAGGTTGAGGGCTGAAATGTGGTCCCAGCGACGCAGTGCAACCGCTAACTGAGCCACTTCTGCATGAACAAGGCGTGGCCCATCTCGGGGTCCAACTGATAATTTTCAAAGCCGATGCGGCGGTAAAGCTGGCCGCCGGTGCGTTGCCCGACAGCACTTCGAGCGTCAGCTTGCAAGCGCCGCGCGCACGGGCGATGTGCTCCACCCGTTCCAGCATCTGGGCCGCGACGCCCTGCCCGCGGTGGCTGGCTGCCACCACCACGTCGTGCACGTTGACCAACGGCTGGCAGGCAAAGGTGGAAAAACCCTCGACACAATTGACCAGGCCCACCGGCAGACCGTCCTGGCTGTGATCGAACGCCAGCACGCTGAACAGCATGGGCCGCGCCCGCAGTGCGCCCGGCAGATTGACCTTGGCAAAGTCTGACAACGGCTCACCACCCCCAGCGGGGTCGCGCGCATAGCCGTCCAGCAAATCCAGCAACGCACGCATGTGCTGCGGGTTGCTATAGTCAGCACGGCAAATCGTAAGGCTTGGAGTAGCGCTCATCACTGGCCATCCGGTTCGCTCAGGATGCTGGCAATACGCTGCGCGCAAGCCCTGGCTTGCGCTGCGTCGCGCGCTTCCACCATCACCCGCAGCAGTGGCTCGGTGCCGCTAGCACGGATCAGCACGCGCCCGGTCTCACCCAGCTCGGCCTCGACCGCACGGGTGGCGTCGGCCAGGCGGGCGTTAGTTTTCCAGTCTGGACCGGGCTGCAAACGCACATTGAGGAGGGTTTGCGGAAACAGGGTCACGTCTTGCAACAACTGTGCCAGGCTTTGCCCGCTGCGCACCACGGTTTGCAACACCTGCAGTGCAGAGATCAGGCCGTCGCCGGTGGAATGCTTGTCCAGCGCCAGCAAGTGGCCCGAGCCTTCGCCGCCCAGCAGCCACTGGTGCTTTTCGAGCTCTTCCAGCACGTAGCGGTCACCGACCTTGGCGCGCACCAGCGTCACGCCCCGGGCTTTGAGTGCCACCTCGACCGCCATG
>JAQTSL010000235.1 GCA_028711355.1 Rhodoferax sp. | reverse complement strand
CAACCGGGGGGTGCCTGCCGGCGGCCCTGGCAGGGGCCTTGATTCAAAAAATTCCAAAAACCAGAATAACCGGGTACCACCAAGGTCAACGGTTCTTGAAATTACAGAACGAATGTTGCACTAACCGAGGCGTTGATGGTGGCGCGTAACGCGCCACGCTGGCTACCGATGTTGGTCAAGCATGGCTATGGGCCAGCTGTGGCCTGAATCACTGACTCGCTGAACTCGTCGGGTTTTATTGATGGCTTGGTAGGGCCAGGCATTCTCTCGCCTGGATACGCCGTTCTTTCACGTTAGGCTTGGATCGGGTCGGCGCGGACGGGCACAACGCGGATGTTGCCGTTGTCCAGAAGCCATTCCAATCGTTCGGCCGGGCCAAGGTGAAATTGGTTTCGTATGGCCGCAGGAGCAACGGTTTGTCCCCTGGGCAAGGCGCAGACCGTGACCTGGTCAAGCTCTGGAAAAAGATGACCGGCCACCGCTTTGATCACATCATGGTAATAAAATAACAGTAGCAGCTCACGCAATACCAGCAGGCATTGAGAAAACTTTTTCTCCTGCAAAAGAAGGCGGAACCTGCCCGGTGCCGCAAACCTACGATCTGGTGCTGCAAGCGGTTGGCCGCACCCCCAACGGTAAGAAGATCGCCTCCGACAAGGCAGGTGTGACCGTCACCGAACGGGCTTCATCCATGAGTTATTCGTCGTTGCATCCGCAACGTCGCCACCAGACCGCCCGCCGGATGATTGGCCAGCGTCAAACTGCCCCCGTGTTTATGGGCAATATTGCTGGCTGTAGCCAGGCCCAGGCCAACACCGCCGGTGTGGCGATTGCGTGACGACTCCAAGCGGTAAAACGGAGTCAGCACCTTGGCAAGTTCCTCTTCGGCAATGCCGGAGCCATCATCGCACACTGAAATCTGCAACTGCTCTGGCTTATCCTGTAGAGAAATGCGGGCTTTTTTTCCATAACGTACGGCGTTGTCGATCAGGTTGCCCAGACAGCGCCTCAGCGCCAGGGGCTGTACCAGCAGCGGTGCGGCGGCCAGGCTGCCCAGCACTTGCACATCCTGTGCGCTGTCCTGCGCATCTTCGGCCAGGCTATGCAGCAGCGAGCCTACATCCAGCAGCACCATAGGCTCGGGGTCGGTCATGCCACGCAAGTAGTCGAGCGTAGTACGGATCATCTCGTTCATTTCCACGATATCCCTGCCAAAGCGCTGGCGCACCAGTGGGTCGGGCAGCGATTGAACGCGCAGTGACAGGCGGGTGAGCGGCGTGCGCAGGTCGTGCGATACCGCAGCTACAAACTGATCCCGCTGCACCATCTGCTCACGGATTCGGGCGTGCATCTGGTTAAACACACGGGTGGCTTCGCGGCATTCCAGCGTGCCTTCCTCCACCATCGGTGCGCGGTGAATGTCTCTGCCCAGCTCTTTGGCGGCGCTGGCCAGTTTTCGCACTGGCTCCGACAACCAGCGCGCTCCTACCCAGGCAGCCAGCAGCAGCGCCAGCAAGCGCACCGAGATGTCCATCAGCAATCCCACTTGGAACAATCCCGGTGGCCCATGCGGAGGTGGCATGCCGCCCGGCCCGGCGAGACCTGCGGTCGGCGATTGCAGCGGTGGTGGCGGAAAAGGTGACAACTCGAACATCAAGGTCAGCGCCAGTACGTGGCTGGAAATCACCGCCACCACCAGCAGCAGTGCGAGGCGGCCAAACAGACTCTCGGGCAGGACGCGTTGCACCAGCCTGGTGAAGTTACCTCGACACAATCGCAAGCTGTCCAAAGATCGCGCTGGAGACTTCATGACTGTTCAATCCTCTGGCAGATGCAGCTTGCCTGCCAGGAGCGAGTGAGTAACAACCGTCAGTTGCGCCATGCCGCGCGCCCCTGCACCGACTGCACGTTGAATAAATACCCGGCGCCGTGCACTGTTTTGATCATCGAAGGCGTGTCGGTGTTGACCGAGAGCTTTTGCCGCAACCGCGACACCAGCAGGTCAATGCTGCGATCGAACACGTCCATGGCGCGGCCACGCGCCTGCTCCAGCAACTGGTCGCGGCTGAACAGCTTGCGCGGTGTCTGCAAGAAGGTGCTGAGCAGCCGAAATTCGGCGTTGGACAGCGCCACCGTCAACCCAGCGGGTGACACCAGCGTGCGGTCTTCGCGGTGCAGCACCCAGCCGTCAAAGTGCACCACGTCGCTGTGGAACAACGCCGCGCCGCTGCCCTGCGGCTGCATGGCGCGGCGCAACACGGTGTGGATGCGTGCCACCAGCTCACGCGGCTCAAACGGTTTGCTGATGTAATCGTCAGCACCGTTTTCCAAGCCAATGATGCGGTCAAAGGTGTTACAGCGCGCGGTGAGCATGATCACCGGAATGGCCGAATGTTGGCGGATTTGCCTGGAAAGCTGCAAGCCGTCCACACCCGGCAGCATCACATCCAACACAACCAGGTCGATGGGATGGCGCTCCAGTTGCTCCCACATCTGCGCGCCATCACCGGCGGCGTGGGCTTCAAAATTGAAACTTGCCAGGTAGTCACCCAGCAGTTCGGTGATGTCTGCATCGTCATCAACGATCAGGATATGGGGCATTGAATTCATGTTAGACGGTGCGTTTTGTCTCAAACCAGTTTAGAAGTTCGCCAAAGGGCCGATATCGAGAACAAGGCAATATTCCGGTCCTTGTTCACTAGTTCCAAGAGACATTTGTATCGGGTTTGATACAAACCGGACATCGCCGCGTTACCGGGGGCTTTGACAATGAATCTGTCATTCAATCAACCCCTTGAAAGGAAAAATCATGAGCTCGATCTCTGGTGTCAGCGGCCTGAGCAACGCCTGGGCCAACGCGATCTCCCAGCGCACCCAGATGCAGGCAAAAATGTTTGACAAAGTGGATGCCAACAGCAGTGGCGGTGTCGATCAGACCGAACTGAGCACCATGCTGTCTGACATCAGTGCCAAGACCGGCACCACGCTGGACGCTGAAAAACTGTTCACAGCGATGGACAGCAACACCGACGGTAACCTCTCCAGCGACGAATTGGCCAGCGGCATGCAGAGTTTCATGCCGCCACCGTCCACTACCATGGAATTTGCCCAGAATCGCGGCGGCAAGAGCGGCGCAGACGATCTGTTCGCCAAGGTGGATGCCAACTCGGATGGATCGGTGGACGAGACCGAGATGAAAGCCTTCACCGACAAGATAGAGACGAAAACCGGCATGGACAGCCCGGTCAGCTTTGCCACGCTCGACACTGACAGCAACGGCAAACTCACTCAGACCGAATTTGAAGCTGGCAAACCCGGTGGCCCGCAAGATGCACAAAACGCCAGCGCGGCTGGTGGCGCGCGGGGTGCTGGTGGCCCACCGCCCGCAGGTGGCCCCGGCGGACCTGGTGGTGCGGCTGGAGCCAGCGAGAGCACCACCTACGACCCGCTAGACACCAACCAGGACGGCACGGTGTCCGAACTGGAACGCCTGGCCGGTGCCTTGAAAGAGTTGGTCGCTACCAGCGAGAACAGCGAATCTGCCGCAAAAGCCGCCGACAGCATCCTGGAGTTTGCCAAGCAAATTTACGAGCAGATTGCCTCGGGCTCGTCCACCACGGGCGGTAGTACCTTGAGCGCCATAGCATAAAAGCCATCGTCCTGCGTCACCAGTAGCAGGCGGTGGTCGCTGATTTGTGCAAGGCTTTTTACGGGCCGCTCAGGGGCTTGGCGGGCGGTTTGCCAAAAGGCGTGGCTGGGGCGCTGGGTGCATGCACCGATTTTGCATGGATTAAAAATCATGGTATGCGGCCCACTTGGCCGCAAGCGCCCCAAACCCAGCGTGGGGTAGACCATTACCTGGTAGTCACCACCCGCTCTGCTGACTTAGGCTTTGTGTGGCCTTTGTTAAACGCTTTGCGGACCATGTCCTAAGACAATGAAGCTGCAGCATCATGTGGCGCTCAGTCAGCTTGTTGGTATCTGAAATGACGGGGAGTGGGTTACTCGGTCTGTAGCTTGTTTTCGCCAGTTTTTCCCGGCGGCTTAATCGGCAACCAAACAGTGAACGTGGTTCCTTTGCCTAGGGCACTTTCGACCTCGATCCGCCCGCCATGCTTCTGCACAATGCCATAGGAAATCGAGAGGCCAAGCCCGGTACCCTTGCCGACCGGTTTGGTTGTGAAGAAGGGCTCAAAGAGCCGTGGCAAGGTGTCCGTAGGGATGCCGGTGCCGGTGTCGGAAATGGCCAGAAAGACTTCTTCTTCAACCTGTCCGGTGTGAATGCTGATGTCTCCTTTTTCCGGTATGGCCTGAGCTGCGTTGACCAATAAGTTCAGAAGAACCTGATTGATTTGCGATGGAATGCAATACACCTCGGGAATCTCACCATAGTCTTTGTGCACGGTGCAGTGGTATTTGATTTCGTTGCCGACGATATTGAGTGTGGAATCAAGTTCATTGTGGAGGTTAGTCCACAGCCAATCGCTACCGCCTGTGCGGGAGAAACTCTTTAAGTCACTCACAATTTTGGCCACGCGGGCCAGTCCTTGCCGCGATTGAGTGAGCAGTTCACCGATGTCGTCTCGTAGAAAGTCGATTTCCTTCAGTTGCTTGAGCTTTCGGATTTTTTCAAGTTCAGCACCGTTCGGTGCACTAACCCCCTCCAGGTGTTCATAGGCATCCAGAAGTTCGAAAATATCCCGCAAAGAGGCTTCCAGGGAGCCCAGATTGAAGGAAACATAAGCCACCGGGGTATTGATTTCATGAACGATGCCCGCCGTCAGTTGGCCTATGGCTGCCAGTTTCTCGGATTGCAGCAGTTCCATTTGAACTAGCTGAATTTCTTGGATGCGCCTGACGATTTCGGATTCCAGATACGTGTTTTGGTTCGCAAGCCCGTCGCGGGCACGTT
This sequence comes from Rhodoferax sp., assembly GCA_028711355.1. Classification (GTDB taxonomy): domain Bacteria; phylum Pseudomonadota; class Gammaproteobacteria; order Burkholderiales; family Burkholderiaceae_C; genus Rhodoferax. Next base: position 939 of record JAQTSL010000235.1, on the reverse strand, counting down.
TGAGTTCCAGCTGGGTTCGCACTCGCGCCAGAATAATGGCCGGTCGGTAGGGTTTGGCAATGTAATCCACTGCGCCGACTTCAAAGCCTTTCTCCTCATCTTCGGCGGTATCCAAACCGCTCACAAAAATGACGGGAATATCGCAGGTGACTGGGGTGTCGCGCAGGCAGTTCAGAACCTCGTAACCGTCCATGCCCGGCATCATGACATCCAGCAAAATCAAATCCGGTTGAGGTGTCCCCGTGGCAATTTGCAGTGCACGTTCCCCGTTAGGGGCTGCAAATACATCGTAATGTGGCCGCAGCAATCTGCCCAGTGCTGCCAGATTGCTGACATCGTCGTCCACAATCAGAATTCTTGCCTGTGGCGACACTTCAGTATTGTTCTTATCCATTGGAATAGTTCTCCTTGATCGTTTTTATCAAAGCTCTGCAATTTCCATGTGTTCCTGCCGTGCCCGCTTTAGGGTTTCCAGCGCCTCGGGGTAGAGAAAGTCCTCAATTTGTCTGACCAATACCTCACCCATAGGGGCTGGCGTGGCTTTGAGCAGTGCGCCTTGCGTCTCAATGAGATGGTTGGCGCTCATGCTGGAAGCTCGCAGCATGGGTTCCAGTTCAGCCAGCACCTGTCGAAGCATCGCCCAGTCCACCTCGCCCGTATAGGGTTTCTCTGACTCTTGTGGCAAGGCCGTTTGAATTGCGGTAATCAGACCATGTAATTCGCCTTCCAAGGCTTCTGACAGCCGCTCGATGGCTTCGGCATCACCGCCTGCCTTGATCGTTGTTTCCAGTTCGGCGGCCAGACGCTGCACAGCGGTTGCGCCGAGATTGCCCGAACTGCCCTTCAGGGTATGCGCCAGCCGCCGAGCTCCGTCGCGGTTTCCCTCGCTGATGTGCTCGTGCAATCGCGTCATATCGTCACGATGATCGACCACGTAGG
>JAQTSL010000234.1 GCA_028711355.1 Rhodoferax sp. | reverse complement strand
AGCATCGGTGTGGACACCGCGCAGCGCGAGGACATCGACGTCATGGCGCGCATCCTCGCCACCAACGTGCTTGGCGTAGCCGCCACCTTTTGTCCTTTCATCAACGCCATGGTGCCGCGCCGGGCGGGAACCTTGGTCGGTATTGGCAGTGTCGCGGGGATTCGGGGTTTGCCCGGGCATGGCGCCTATTGCGCCAGCAAGGCAGCGGTCATCAGTTACTGCGAAAGCCTGCGTGGCGAACTGCGTTCTACCGGGGTCAGCGTGGTGACCATTTGTCCGGGTTATATCGCTACACCGTTGACGCAAAATAATCGCTACCCGATGCCATTTCTGATGCCGGCGGACGCTTTTGCCACGCGCGCTCTGGTTGCGATCAACGCGGGTGACAGCTATTGCGTAATTCCATGGCAGATGGGCTGGGTGGCCAAGCTACTTCGTCTGTTACCCAACGCATTGTTCGACCCAGTCTTTGCGGGCCGTCCGCGTAAACCCAGGGCCGATGCCAGCCAATAAAAAAGGGCCCCGAAGGACCCTTGTCTTGACGTTGGCCTGAGCTAGGCGCATCAAGCAGCGTGCTTAATAGCTGTTGCGGCCACCGCCGTAACCGCCACCGCCGCCACCACCCGAGCGGCTGCCACCGCCGTAACCACCACCACCACCGCCACCACCACTGCCGCCGCCGTAGCCACCGCCGCCACCAGAGCGCGGGGGACGCGGTTCCATCGGACGGGCTTCGTTGACGACGATGCCACGGCCACCGTACTGTTGACCGTTCATCGCGCTGATAGCGGTTTGCGCTTCAGCGTCGCTACCCATTTCGACAAAGCCGAAACCTTTGGAGCGGCCAGTGTCACGTTCCATCATGACTTTGGCACTGGTGACGGTACCGTGTGCTGCAAACGCTTGTTGCAGATCATCATCACGGAAAGAATAGGGCAGGTTGCCCACGTAAAGTTTGTTGCCCATGAAAGGACTCCTCAAAATGACTCAAAACGCGATGGAGTCCATCACCGCAACAACCAAACCACTGAAGACTTAGATTAAACGCGAGACTGAATTCACCGCAAACCATGTACTACCTTAAAAGACAATACGGGCCGCATGATACGTCAAGTTTGTAATTTGCAAGCATTTATTTGCGGTTTGGTGAAAAAAGCGTTGGTTTCATGTCCTGATCAAACGGTGCCAGGGCTGCCCTGGCGCAAGCACAAGGTCATTTTTGGGGTGGCGGCAGCAGGCGGTCACACTCTGCCTTCACGGCGGCATAACACTCGCAGGTCCGTTCTTCCAGTTTGGCCCGGTCCAGCACGGTAATGCAGCCGCGTGCTTTGGCAATCAAGCCTTCTTTTTGCAACTTGTCGGCTGTTTGCGTGACGCGTTCTCGGCGCCCTGCCCTAGCAGGTGGGAAATCTGCTCTTGGGTGATCATCATCGTGTCGCTGTGCAGGCGACCAAAGCTCATTAGCAGCCAGCGGCAAAACTGCTGTTCTACCGAGTGGTGCTGGTTGCATACGGCTGTCTGCGATGTCTGGCAAATCAAGGCCTGGGTGTAAAGCAGTGCCAAGTGTTGCAGCTTGCCGCCAAGCTCAAACTCCCGCTTCATGATGTGTCGGCTGAGCCGGTAGGCCTTACCCGCGCTTTGCACCTCGGTGCTGCTGGGCATACTTTCGCTGCCCATGTAAATTGAAACGCCAACCAGACACAAGCCGGTTAAACCGAACAATCCATTGGGCGGGTGTTCGACCCTGCACAGCAACTCGCCTGGTCATCCATCTGTGCCCTAATGGACTTTCTCGGTTAAGACTCAATTCAGGGTTAGCCCCGCCAGGCGCATCGTCAGTACGCTCGAACACACAGGCGCTGCGGGTCGGCGCTACCAGTTGACCTCGCGGTCGGGTGTGGCGCTGATTTGGTGGATTGACAAATCGGCGCCGTTGTATTCTTCTTCCTGGCTCAGGCGAATTCCCACCGTGGCTTTGAGCACGCCATAAACCAACACCCCACCCCCCAAGGCCCACGCCACCCCCATCAGTGTGCCGACCAGTTGTGCGCCCAGGCTCACGCCGCCCAAGCCCCCCAGCGTTTGGCTGCCAAATAACCCAGCGGCGATGCCGCCCCAGGTACCGCACAAACCATGCAGCGGCCAGACACCCAGCACGTCGTCAATTTTCCAACGGTTTTGGGTCAGGGTGAACATGCGTACGAACAAAGCACCGGCAACAAGGCCAACCACCAGCGCACCAAGTGGGTGCATCACATCCGAGCCAGCGCAGACGGCCACCAGCCCGGCCAACGGGCCGTTGTGCACAAAACCCGGGTCGTTTTTGCCCGCCATCAGCGCTGCCAGGGTGCCGCCCGCCATCGCCATCAGTGAATTCACTGCCACCAGCCCGGAAATTTTGTCCAGCGTTTGCGCGCTCATCACGTTAAAGCCAAACCAGCCCACCGTCAAAATCCACGCCCCCAGCGCCAGAAACGGAATGCTCGACGGCGGGTGCGCCGATATGCCGCCGTCTTTGCGGTAGCGGTTGGCACGCGCGCCCAGCAAAATCACCGCCGGCAGCGCAATCCAGCCACCCACTGCATGCACCACGACGCTGCCGGCAAAGTCGTGAAACTCGGAGCCAGTCAGCCCCTTGAGCCAGGCCTGCACGCCCAGATGCTGGTTCCAAACAATGCCCTCAAAAAACGGATAGACCAAACCCACAATCACCGCTGTGGCGATCAACTGTGGCCAAAAGCGCGCCCGCTCGGCAATGCCGCCCGAAACAATCGCGGGGATGGCGGCAGCAAAAGTCAGCAAAAAGAAAAACTTCACCAGCTCGTAGCCATTTTTGGCGGCCAGTTGTTCTGCCCCGACAAAAAAGTGCGTGCCGTAAGCCACACCGTAGCCAACCGCGAAATACACCACGGTTGAGACTGAAAAATCGACCAAGATCTTGACCAGCGCGTTGACCTGGCTTTTGCGCCGTACCGTACCCAGTTCCAAAAAAGCAAACCCGGCGTGCATGGCCAGCACCATGACGCCGCCTAACAAAATGAACAGGGCATCCGCGCCCTGTTTAAGTGCATCCATGAGAACCCCTCGGTGTAAATTGTTGTAAAACAGTGCGCAATTCGTTGATTGATTGAAAGCGCACCAAAGTAAAGCAAGAATTGCGCCTGATAGGTGAAGATCATGGGCGCCAGGCAGACGTTCTCAAGGCTGTCTGCCGTAGCTCGATGCCACTTGCTAAGATGCCGCCACTTTCCCCGTATAGCCATACCAATGATCGTCCACCCCCAGTCCATGCACTTTGCCGACGCTTTACCGTTGCAAAGCGGGGCGACGCTGCGCGACTATCGGCTCAGCTATGAAACCTACGGCCAGCTTAACGCCGACCAATCCAACGCCGTGCTGATTTGCCACGCGCTCAATGCGTCGCACCATGTGGCGGGTGTCTATGCGGGGCAAAACAAGTCCGAAGGCTGGTGGGACAACATGATCGGCCCGGGCAAGCCGCTCGATACCAATCACTTTTTTGTCATCGGCGTGAACAACCTGGGTTCGTGCTTTGGTTCCACCGGTCCGATGCACACCGACCCCGATACCGGCCGCGTCTATGGCGCAGATTTCCCGGTGGTGACGGTGGAAGACTGGGTCAACGCGCAGGCCCGGCTGCTGGACGCGTTGGGCATCCAGACGTTGGCCGCGGTGATGGGCGGCAGCTTGGGCGGGATGCAGACGCTCAGTTGGGCGCTGCAATACCCGCAGCGCGTGCGCCACGCGGTGGTGATCGCCAGCGCGCCCAACCTGACGGCGGAAAACATTGCCTTTAACGAAGTGGCGCGCCGTGCCATCCAGACCGACCCCGACTTTCACGGCGGCCACTTTTACCAGCACTGCACCATCCCCAAGCGCGGCCTGCGCATTGCCCGCATGATTGGCCATATCACGTACCTTTCCGACGACGTGATGAACGCCAAGTTTGGCCGTCTTCTGATAGCAGAAGCCAGCGCAATGGATGCCGCTGCGCCGGGCCGCCCCAAGCAAGGCACGGCGCCCCCGGGGCTGAGGCCTGCGGCTCCCAGTCTGCCTGCGCAGACTGGGACAGGCCAACGAGCCCTTGCCTCAGGCATCGGCAGGTCCAGCGCAGTACGCGAAGCGACAAGCGTGGGGGCCTATCTTTACAGCACGCTGGAAGCCGAGTTTCAGATTGAAGGTTACCTGCGCTACCAGGGTGACAAGTTTGCCGAGTACTTTGACGCCAACACCTATTTGCTGATCACCCGGGCGCTCGACTATTTTGACCCGGCGCGCGCTTACGGCGGCAACCTGAGCCGGGCGCTGGCGCGCGCGACTGCCAAGTTCTTGCTGGTGAGCTTTAGCACCGACTGGCGTTTTGCCCCGGCGCGCAGCCGCGAGATCGTCAAAGCGCTGCTGGACAACCAGCGCGATGTCAGCTACGCCGAGATTGACGCACCCCACGGTCATGATGCCTTTTTGCTTGATGACACCCGTTACATGAGCGTGATTAGCTCTTATTTCAAGAGCATATCAGATGGCCTGGAGGTGCGCGCATGAGCGCTGCCCGTGTTGCGGCCCAGGCCAATGCCATCCAGCAGGTGCTGGCCGGGCTGGTGCCCCACGGCTCACGCGTGCTGGACTTGGGCTGTGGTGACGGTGCCATGCTGGCCTACCTGCAACAGACCCGCGGCTGTAGCGGTTATGGCATCGAAATTAGCGATGCCAACGTGCTGGCGTGCGTGCAGCGTGGTGTCAACGTGATCCAGCTCAACCTGGACCAAGGCCTGTCAATGTTTGAAGATGCCACGTTTGACGTGGTGCTACAGATCGACACGCTGCAACACCTGCGCAACGCCGAAGTGATGTTGCGCGAGACGGTGCGCGTCGGTCGCGTCGGCATCGTTGCGTTTCCAAATTTTGCGCATTGGCCCAACCGGATGAGTGTGCTCAAGGGCCGTATGCCGGTGACCAAACGTTTGCCTTACCAGTGGTTTGACACGCCCAATATTCGCGTTGGAACGCACGCCGATATGGCCAATCTGGCGCAGTCCAGCGGTCTTACGGTGCTTGACAGTTTTGGTATTCAGGAAGGCCGAGTGGTTCGGCTGCTGCCCAACTTGCTGGCTGGCACGTCGGTCTATAAACTGTCACGATAATCAACGTGCTACTTTTTCCAATTACTTCAGGCCTTTTTTATCATGCCGCACTCCAAAGCCACTTTGTTCGAAGCTGTTCACGCGGGTGAACTTCAGTTGGCCAACCGCATTGTCATGGCGCCACTCACGCGCAACCGCTCACCCAACGCCGTCCCCACTGCATTGGCGACCCAGTACTACGCGCAGCGCGCCAGCGCCGGGCTGATCATCACCGAGGCCACCGCTATCAGCCAGCAGGGTCAGGGCTACGCCGACGTGCCCGGTTTGTACGCCGAAGAACAAGTGGAGGCCTGGAAGCCGGTTACGCAAGCGGTCCACGCCGCTGGCGGCAAGATCGTCTGTCAGCTCTGGCACGTCGGCCGCGTCTCGCACACCAGCTTGCAGCCCGGCGGCGGCAAACCGGTGGCACCGTCGGCCATCATCGCCAACACCAAGACCGTGCTGATTCAGGATGGCATCGCCAGCTTTGTTGAAACGTCGGAGCCACGCGCCCTACAGGCCTACGAACTGCCCGACATCGTGCACGCCTACGTAGCCGCTGCGCGCAACGCGATCGACACCGCTGGCTTTGACGGCGTTGAAATCCACGGCGCCAACGGCTATCTGATTGACCAGTTTTTGAAGAGCGGCTCAAACCAGCGGCGTGACGATTTTGGTGGCAGCATCGAGAACCGCGCGCGCTTTGCGCTG
>JAQTSL010000233.1 GCA_028711355.1 Rhodoferax sp. | reverse complement strand
CCGGATGGAAAAACTGCAGGGGTTTGTGTCGTTGCGGGCGCCCGGCTACTGCCAGGCGGGGCTACAGACCTGGTTTGCCGAACCCGATGGCTGGCTGCAAGAGCGCATTGCCCTGCATCAGCGCATCCGCGACGCGTTGCTGGCTGAGTTTCGCGCGGTGGCGGGTGTGCAGGTGCGCACACCACAAGCCGGCAGTTACTTGTTTGTGCAGTTGCCTGCGTTGGCGCTGCCGCCGCAGACCTTTGTGGCCCTGTTGCGCCAGCAGGCAGCGGCCACGGTCACGCCAGGCGCTGAATTCGGGCCGCATACCTGCGACAGCTTGCGGCTGAACTTTTCACAAGACCATGATGCGGCGCTTGCCGCCGTGCAGCGCATCGGCACGTTGATCGAGCGTTACCGTAGTTGATGCTGATCGTGTTGCAAAGTGGGGCCGCCCAAAGGTTGGCGCAGGTTGGTGAGTCGCCCAATGGACAATCTGGGTTGAATTGAACCGCATGACAAGGACACCATGCAATTCACCATCTTCACCACCCCTGTCGTCTCGCAGATTTTTCGGGCATTTTCTGTGGCTTATCTCCGACTTGCTGGCTGGAAAGTGCTGGGCGCGTTGCCACCAGAGGCCAGCAAAAGCGTTTTTATTGCCGCCCCGCACACCAGCAACTGGGACTTGCCCTATACCTTGATGGTGGCGTTTGTGTTGCGGCTCAACATTCAGTGGATGGGCAAGGCCAACCTGTTTCGCTTTCCTTTTGCTGGCCTGATGCGCTGGCTGGGGGGTGTTGCCGTTGACCGCTCCAAGGCCAACAACTTGGTTGCCGCCTCCGCGCAGGCGATTGAAGCTTCGGCCTGCGCGTTTCAACTGATCGTGTCGCCCGAGGGCACGCGCGCCAAAACCCGCTATTGGAAGACTGGTTTTTACTATATTGCGCTAGCCGCCAAGGTGCCGATTGTGATGGCGTACATGGACTACAGCCGCAAAATCACCGGTCTCGGGCCGGTGCTGTGGCCCAGCGGCAAGCTGGACGCAGACATGGCGACCCTGAAGGCTTTTTACGCACCGTTCAAGGGCAAGAACGAGGCACATTTTCAGGTTGATTGACAACTTGTTTGAGCGCACGCAGACAGCGCGTGTTTGATCGCCGTGTTGTTTCTGGCGTTGGAAGCTTTGCAGCGCTGGGCCAAGTATGTGGCCTGCCGGTCGCGCATTTTCAGCGATGCTTGAGCCGCATCAATGCGGTCGGCATTTGGTGCCCCCTAGAATCCCGGCTTTCCAGTCAAGGCGGTGCCTTGCTCTGGCCCTGTTGACTGCGTGGTGCAGCATCTTCCCTCTGTTTTGATTGGATTGTTATGAAATGGCTTTTGGCAATTGGGTTTGCCTTGTTTTTTGGCGTTTTGTCAGGTGCTGGCTGGGCCGCCCAGGTGGTGGTGATCAAGGGCCAGGTGAAAGAAGTGATCGATGTCGATAACTACACCTATATGTTGCTCAAGACCGACACCGGGGATAGCTGGACGGCAGTGTCCAAGGCCCCAATCATCAAGGGCGCAACGGTCACCATTGAAGACGCCGAGCAAATGGACAACTTTGAAAGCAAGGCGCTCAAACGCAAGTTCACCAAAATCTTTTTTGGCAAGCTGGCCCAAACCAAGCTCACCGCCGCTGAAGAGGCGGCCCAGATCGCTGCCGCGCATGGCGGTGCTGCCAAGCAGGCTGCACCGGCGGCTGCCAGCGTCAAGGTGACCAAGGCCTTGGGGGCCGACGCCTACACGGTCGGTGAGCTCAACTCCAAAGCGGCTACCCTGAAGGACAAACCGGTGGCGGTACGCGCCTCGGTCGTCAAGTTTTCGGCTGCGATCATGAATAAAAATTGGGTCCACCTGCGTGATGGCTCTGGTGCGGCCAAAGACGGTTCGGACGACATTCTGGTCACCACGCAAGACCAGCTCAAGGTCGGCGACGTGGTTACGCTCAAGGGCGTTTTGCGCACCAACAAAGACTTTGGTGCGGGTTACGTTTACAAGGTGATCGTTGAAGATGGTAAGTTACTGAAATAATCTTCCACCTGTGCTCACCAAGCGCATTGCTGGTAGTTGGTGACCGACCCACTGCTGTACAACGCGCTGGCCGCTGGCCGCTGGTGCGCTTGGGCTGCGCGGTTGTCAGTGCCATTTGGTCGACCGACGATGCACGCGCGGCGGCACCAACACTGCGCCAATTGTTTTAAGTTTTTTTCGCCTCTAGCCCTTTATCCATAAGCACCTGTAGCTATGACTATTGAACGAACCGGGCGCTATCACCGGGTCCTGTCGATCGCGGGTTCTGACAGCGGTGGTGGTGCCGGCATCCAGGCTGACCTGAAAACTTTTGCAGCGCTGGGCTGCTTTGGCATGACCGCCATCACCGCGCTGACGGCGCAAAATACCACCGGCGTGCGCGCCATTCACGGTGTCCCGCCCGCCATGTTGCGCGACCAGATTGACGCGGTGGTCGAGGACATTGGTGTTGATGCGGTCAAGATCGGCATGTTGCACGCGCCCGACATCGTGCATACCGTGGCGCAAGCCCTGGTGCGACATCAACTGCGCAACGTGGTGTTTGACCCGGTGATGGTCGCCACCAGCGGTGCCAAACTGATCACCGACGAGGCGATTGCCGTGCTGGTGGCCGAGCTGTTCCCGCGCGCACTGGTCATCACGCCCAACCTGGACGAGGCCGCGCTACTGGTGGGCCGGGCGCTGCACACGCCGCAAGATATGTTGCAGGCGGCGCAAGCGCTGCTGGCGCAGGGCGCGCGCGCGGTGCTGGTCAAAGGAGGACATTTGCAAGGCGACACGGTGGTTGATTTGCTACTGCAGCCAGCGGGCGAACCGCTGTGGCTGCAAGACGCGCGGATCGACACCGCCAACAACCACGGCACTGGCTGCACCTTGTCCAGCGCGATTGCCGCGCAGTTGGCGCTGGGTTTGTTGCTACCAGATGCGGTGCAGGCGGCACGCGCCTACGTGCGCGGCGCGCTGCAAGCTGGCGCCAGCGTCAAAACCGGCCACGGCAGCGGCCCGCTGAACCACAGCTTTGCGCCGCAGGCGATGCGGCTTTACCCTTTGGCCTGAGCCGGCTGAGTCGCAACTCGACCGCCGCTCGCAGCTTGCCTCTGATAGGAGTCGCGCCCTCGCGACGAATGCCTGTCAATGCGCAGTGATTGCTGTCGTCACGCGTTGCTTATGGGTTGCTCATGCGCCAGTTTTTTCAGAAAAGCCGCTACCGCCGCCTCAGGATCATCGGCGGCGACCAAGGCGCGCACCACTGCCACCGAGCCCACGCCGCTGGCCAGCACAGCGTCCAGACGGGCCAGATCAATGCCGCCAATGGCCACTGTTGGGGTATCACGCAGCAAGCGTTGATAGACCTTCAGCCGTGCCACACCTTGCGGTGGCGTAGCCATGCGCTTGAGCGTGGTGGCATAGACCGCGCCCATGGCGATGTAGCTCGGTTGCAGGGCTGCGCCGCGCAGCAACTCGGCGTAGCCGTGGCTGCTGATCCCTAAGCGTAGTCCGGCGCTACGAATTGCGCTTAGGTCAGCCTGGTCCAAGTCTTCCTGGCCCAGATGTACGCCGTAGGCCCCGGCATCGATGGTGGCTTGCCAATGGTCGTTGATGAACAGCAGCGCCGGAGTGCCTTGGACTGCCTGCACGGCAGCCCGCACCTCACGTGTCACCGCCTGGGGGTCATGCGACTTGAAGCGCAGTTGCAGCGTCGGCACGCCGGCATGCGCCATGCGACCAACCCAGGCCGCATCGGGTAGCACGGCGTACAGGTCCAGCCGCTGCGGGCAGGGCGCAAAGGCACTTGCGTGCGGTGGACGCAGCAGGCCAAAGTCTTGCGCTTCGGTGGGCCAGATTTGCGGGTCGAAATGCCCAAAGCGCTCACTCTGGTGTTGCCAGGCTTGTGCGACACAGCGGGCATCGTCGGGCGCAAAGTCCAGTGCCAGGCAGGCCGCCAACGTGGCCTTCTGTACTGCTGTTACCGCATCCGCGGGTGCGTCGGCATTGGGCATCACGGTCTCGCTGGACAACAGGGCTTGCAGGCGCTCTGGGGCGCCGGATGTTAGTGCCAACTGCGGATGTGCAGCAATGATGGCAGCGGCTTGGGTGTGTAAAAGTTGGGTCATCGGGAGTGCGTCAACGTACCACAAGGGGTTGTTATACCGGGCTACGACCCGGTATCCATGAATTTGGAGCCGTGGATTGCGGATCGGGGTCCACTTGTGACAGCCATTTTTTATGCATCGAGGTGGCTTTGCAGCCATGTTGGTTTGGGGGTGTTTCAAGCCTGGTGCCAGAACGGCGTGCCCAACGTTGGCGTGCTGGGTTCTGCCGCGTCCTTCTCGGCCATGGTGCCGGCCAGAAACGCGTCGCGCCCGGCTTGGGTGGCGGCGGCGAAGGCACCCGCCATGCGCGCCGGGTCATTGGCCAGTGCCACCGCAGTGTTGAGCAACACGCCGTCAAAGCCCCATTGCATCACCTGCGCGGCGTGCGACGGCAGGCCCAAGCCGGCATCGACGATCAACGGCACGGCCAGCCGCGCGCGCAGGGTGCGCAAGGCGTAAGGGTTGATGGGGCCCTTGCCGGTGCCAATCGGTGCCGCCCAGGGCATCAGCGCCTGGCAACCGACATCGACCAAACGCTGGCACAGCACCAGGTCGTCGGTGCAATAGGGCAGCACCTTGAAGCCGTCTTTGATCAGGCAGCTGGCCACCGCCACCAGGTTCTGCGTGTCGGGCTGCAAGGTGTAGTCGTCGCCAATCAGTTCCAGCTTGAGCCAGGGGGTGTCAAACACCTCGCGCGCCATCTGGGCGGTGGCGATGACCTCGGCTGTGCTGTGGCAACCGGCGGTGTTGGGCAACACCGGCACCGCCAGCTCTTGCAGCAGTTGCCAAAAGCGGTTGCCGGTGTCGGCACTGGCCAGGTTTTGGCGACGCAGCGAAGCGGTCAACATGGCAGGCTGGGCGCGCTCTACGGCGGCTTGCAAAATGCTAGGAGAAGGATAGCGTGCTGTGCCTAATAGAAGACGGCTGGAAAACGATTTTCCGTATAAAACCAAGGGGTCATTAGCAGTCCGGGTGGGAGCAAAAGAGGTCATGGTGCAGGTGGTTAACGTGAAGGTTTTGGGGGTGTCATGCCGGCCCCGGATCAAGTCCGGGGTTTCAACATCCGGCATCCATGGATTGCGGATCGAGTCCGCAATGACAGCTATCTTTCATGCTTTGGGGTGGCTTTGCGGACATGGCTGTTGGAACAGTTGCAAAGGTTCAACCGCCGACTACCGGCGCTATCAGGTCGATGCGGTCACCGTCGTGCAGCAAGGTTTCGCTGTAGCGGGTTTTGGGCACAAACTGCAGGTTGAGGGCCACGGCAAACGGTGGCGTGGTTTGCAGTGTGCTCAGCGCATCAACCAGCACCGCGCCAGCAGTCAGCGTCAGCAGCGTCTGGTTAACACGCACCTGTAGGGTCGGCGCTGGTGTCATGCGGGGGCGCCTTGGGTCTGGCCAATCGGCAAATGCCAGCGCGCTGCCAGCGCCGATGTCCCCTGGGCGAGCAGCTCCAGCACCACGTCGTGCAGCGCGGGTGAAATCAAATAGCCGTGCCGGTACAGGCCGTTGACTTGCAGCGTGCGCGCCCCCAGCCAGCGCACGCCGGGCTGGTTGTCGGGCAGGGCCGGGCGGCATTGCGCCACCAGGTCGATGATGCGCGCTTCGCCAAAGCCTCGTTCTTGTAATAGGTACTTTAGCCTGGTGGTATCTAAGAAAGACAAGGGCAAAAGCCATTTCTCTTAATGAGAAATCGGAAGGTTAGGATTAAATAATGCC
>JAQTSL010000232.1 GCA_028711355.1 Rhodoferax sp. | reverse complement strand
AATCATCTTCAACTGTGCCAGGTCTTCCAGCAAATCAGGGTTGGCGGCCAGATAGCCGACGCGGATATTGGGCGAGATGGTCTTGGAGAAACTGCTGATGTAAATCACGCGGTTAAGCTGGTCCAGGCTGGCCAACGACGGGCGCGGCTCGGGGTCCAGGTCAGCATAGATGTCGTTTTCGACCACCAGAAAGTCGTGCTTGTCGGCCAATTGCATCACCCGGTGCAAATGCGCCAGTTGCGCCACCGACCCGCTTGGGCTTTGCAGCCGGGGCTGTGTAAAAAACACTTTGGGGTTGTGCTCAAGAATCAGGCGTTCCAGCGCAGCCAGGTCATAACCGGCTGGCGTACGCGGCACGCCAATCAGACGCGCGCCCAAAAACCGCAGCGAAAACAACAAATTGGGGTAACCGGGGTCATCCACCAGCACCGCGTCACCCGGGCGCACCAGGCGCCTGGCTGCCAGGTCCATGGCCTGACTGGAGCCATGCGTCAGCAGTATCTGTTCCGCAGTGACTGAAATCTCCTGCTCAGCCAGCAAGTCGCGCACCAGTTGGCGCAGCGGCAGGTAACCTTTGGGTTCACCATAACCACTGAGGTCGACGTCGTCATTGGCCAGACTGCGCAAACCCCGGCGTACGCCGTCCTGAAACAACCAGTCGCCCGGCAGCCAGCCGCAGCCGGGTTTCATGCGCAAGGCACGGTTCTCAAAAATCCGCCGCAGATACCACATCGAGTCAAAGCTGAAATTTGGCCCGTGGCCGGGCAACTCGGCCGCCACTGAAGGCCGCTGCTTGACAAAAAAGCCCGAATGCGGACGTGAGGCAAAGTAACCCTGCGCCACCAGCCGGTCGTAGGCATCCACCACCGTGAACACGCTGACGTTGTGGGCGTGGGCAAATTGGCGGATCGACGGCGCTTTGGAGCCGGCACGCAAGGTGCCGTCTTCAATATCAGCCTTGAAACCGGCGACGATTTGCAGCACCAGGGGCGTTGCGCTGTTTGGATTAAGTGGCAACATGAAATGAGTTTAATGCTTGCAATTTTCGGTGGTCTCCAAACAAGTAGCCCTTGTCTAGAGAAAGTGATTTTCACAAGTTGCTTAAATCGCTCTTAGTACGAGAGCATCCTGCGCTTGCTGGACGGGTTCTTGCAGATGAAATGGCTTATGAGTTGTTGACCGCCAACCGCACCCAGTCAAGCCGTAACCGAGCGCAAATGCACCTACCGGCACAGACCGTTTGACAGCCATCGCATTCAAAACCATAGAGTAAGCGGGACAATCTACTTGCTACCAAACCGGACAGTTCTGTTTACTGCTGACACCCTTCAGAGATTTCAAGACCGCCGGATAGCGCTGGACATGGCCGAGTTGCGCGAGTACTTTGCCTTGTTCAATAAACTGGATTTGCTCGATGAGTTCCACGTTTGACACGGCAAACCAGCCCGAAGCTGCCTTGCCAGGCGTTGCGTCACATGAGGTGCTGGCACGTGAAGCCGGCGTGCCTTTCAAGACTGCGGTGAACAGCAACGCGGAAGTGAACCCCATTGCTGAGTGGCTGAGCCTGATGGAAGTCGTCCAGTTGCTTTGCCCGGCTTGGCCGGTGCGTGACAAACCCATGCAGGGCAACAACTGGCGGCTGTAGCCATATCCTGGGTGCAAGTAACGGTGCGATTCACCCCCTCTTTCTCCAATGCGCAGTTTTTCAATACTATTTCACCGAGTTGCAGCCAACCACTTGAAATGAAGATCGACACTTCTATTGTGGCCAGTCACTCGGAATGCTGTACTTTGCCTTGCACTCCTCTCGGTTCACGCCGCTTTTAATACATCCATTGGTTTTTGTCATGCGTTCAAGCTGATGCGCAAGTTTGTCGTTGATCTCAGCCATTGTGGGACGCTCAGAAGCAAAAGCCCCATCAATAATTTGCCCATTTGTATCAAATTGACACCGTAGGTCCATAGTGTCCCTACCCCCAGCACGGGTAGCCGCAGACACCTTTACAGTCACAAAGCTATCTGATTTTTCCGATGAAATTACATACACAGAATCTGGGTTGACAAAGCTTAACTTTTGATTCTCCTTGCACAACTCAGCAGCGTCGCCGATCATCCTTTTAAAAGAGGATGAAATTGATCTTGATTTCTCCAGGGGAAGCAACAGGGCCACTGCCACGCCTGTGCAGCATGCGATTGTGATTGATATTTTTGTTGAAGAGTTCATTTGACGCAGTCGTTTAGAAGCTCATCTTACATCCACCAGCGCCCCATGTCGGCCCAGTAATTGAGTTGGAATGGGCGGCAGAGCAGGTGCTGGCAGACCCAGTCGGGCGGCATGGATAGCTCGGGCTGGCAAGTCAGTCGCGCTGGCTTTTCGCGCCCGGCAGGTATCAATGACGCTGACCAACAAGGCTAGGCTGTTGGCACCCACTAGCGAGCGCGTACCGAAACTGATGCGTCGAGCAATAACCCAGTGGCGCAGTTGGCGCTCGGCTGCGATGTTGGTCAGGGCAGTAGTGGGTCGGCCAACACGCGCATGCTGCCCACCAGCACAACCAGATTGAGCGTGATCCGCAGGGTGCCAAGCCTGATTGGTGTCAGCGGCAAAAGCAGCTCTACAAACACGATTGGGTGGTGTATGCCAAGATGCCTCACTCTGGGCGATCTTGCCCATGTGCTGGAGTACCTGAGCCGTTACACGCACCGCACGGCCATTGGCAATGAGCGTATTCGTGCCATCACTAATCTGGAATCAGCGAGTGGTTTGTACGCTGGCGGCATTGTTGGCGGGGGTAGGGTTGCGTGCTGTGTCGGTAAATCCTTGTGTGGGTTTGAACGGCACTGACAGACACAGTCAAGCATCGTTTGGTTGTTGCTTGCTCGGGCACACCGAGGGTTGCCGCAGAATTGGTGTCTGCTTGCGGCTATGATCTGACGCGAAAGTTGCGCCAAAGCTTGTAATCCCCTATCGCCACCACCTACAACGACGGTTCAACATGGTTTATCCGCTGCAGGATGTGTTGATGGTTTCTGCAGGCATCACAACGCGGCGGAGAAACGCTGATCGCTCGGGAGACAGGGGCGTGTCTCTCTATATCGAGGTCGGATCCTTACCCTCAGCTCATTGATAAAAACACATGAAAAACAGTTTTGTCATTCTCACACTCGCAGCCACAATATTCAGTGGCGGTTGCTCTCAGCAAACTGAACTTGATCATGCAAAAAAGAGAATCACGCAACTTGAATCAGAGTTGGCAGCCGAGAGGGCAAAGATTTCCAGCACCCCAATAAACGAATCCGCAAGCGCTAGTTCTGCGGTACCGCAAGCACAGGTGACGGTACCTGTGCCACCCTCTCCGAGCGGAGATCAGTGGATATATCAAGCCAGAGAGGACAAAATGACTGGAAAAACCGTTTTTGCCGCAACGGTACTTAGCTCAAACACTGTCCGCTTCAATTCCCCTTACGACGGGGAGCAAAATGGACATCTGACGCTCAGGACTGACCCCAAATATGGCAAAAATGTAATTTTTTCGATTGAAAATGGCCAACTGCTCTGTCTCTCCTATGAAGATTGCCAAGTTTTGATCAGATTTGATGACGGAAACCCTGAAAACTTCTCTGGCATAGGTCCTGCTGACAATAGCTCTGAAACTGTTTTTATTCGTAACTACGAAAGATTTATCGGGAAGTTACGCAAGGCAAAAATTGTGCGTATTTCTACGAATGTCTATCAGGAGGGTGCTCCAGTTTTCGAGTTCGACGTAAGTGGCTTCAGTCAAGAAAAGTACATACATAAAAAGTAGTGCCATGCCACCTGAAACGGGCCTGAGCAAAGCCGCCTGTTTCTTCTCTGATTTCACTTGACGCTGCGGACATGTGGTCATCCCACCACCCACAAGTCCCAGCAACTCAAGCTGTCATTGCAACGCCCCTGTGCTCAAGATCACATTTTTTGGCAATCAAAATTGCCGTGTTTGGCTGCTTTTGGCAGAGTCTATCCATAGTGCCTGCTCAGCTGCGGGACCATCAGATTCGGAATGTTGCCGCGCTATGATCTGACTCAATAAGCGGGGAAAAGCTTGAATTCACCTATCGCTACCGCCTACACCGGCGGTTCGCAGCAAAAGGTGCGGACCGCTTGAAATTGGGGTGAATGACGTTGCTCATGATTCAAGTTTACACAATTTGTGCTTTGGCGCGCATCATTCATCAAGCCATCTTTGCCTGCCTCAGATTGGGCTACTTGAAAACAGATTTGTCCTGGGTTGATGCCATGTCAGCCAGACGCGTCCTCCTAAGGGTTTCACCGTACAGGGCAGCGAAGCTGCACAGTACATCGTGCAAATAGGTGCAACTGTATATGGTTGCGCGTCGGCAAGCGCCCTACAGTCACGCCACTTTATCAACCGAAGCGATTGTCCAGGAGTGATCATGCTGACCAAAACCCAACAAACCAACGCCGCACTCATGGCCCGCCGCAAAGCGGCGATTCCCCGTGGTGTTGGCCAGAGCCATGAAGTCTTCATTGCCCGGGGCGAAAACGCCGAAATATGGGACGTCGAAGGCAAGCGTTACATCGACTTTGCCGGCGGCATTGCGGTGCTCAACACCGGCCACTGCCGCCCCGAGATCAAGGAAGCCGTCAAGAAGCAGATCGACCTCTACACCCACACCTGCTTCCAGGTGCTGGCCTATGAGCCCTACGTGGAGCTGGCCGAACGCTTCAACGCGCTGGCACCGGGCAACTTCGCCAAGAAGACGCTGTTTTTGAGCACCGGCGCAGAGGCCGTTGAAAATGCCGTCAAGATCGCCCGCTCTTACACCAAACGTCCCGGTGTCATTGCCTTCACCAGCGGCTACCATGGCCGCACACTGCTCACTCTCGGGCTGACAGGCAAGGTGGCACCGTACAAACTGGGCTTTGGCCCCTTTCCTGGCGAAATTTTTCATGCCCAGTTTCCCAATGCGGCACACGGTGTGAGCGTGGACGATGCGATTGCCTCGGTGGAGGGCATTTTCAAGAACGACATCGAAGCCAGCCACGTGGCCGCCATCATTGTCGAACCGGTACAAGGTGAAGGCGGCTTTAATGTGGCACCTGCTGACTTTTTGCAGCGCCTGCGCGCGCTGTGCGACCAACACGGCATTGTGCTGATCGCCGACGAGATTCAAACCGGTGCCGGGCGTACCGGAACCTGGTTCGCCATGGAGCAAAGTGGTGTCGCACCCGACCTGATCACCATGGCCAAGTCAATGGCCGGCGGCTACCCCATTTCTGGCGTGGTCGGCCGCGCCGAGATCATGGACGCACCAGCCGCCGGCGGCCTGGGTGGCACCTACGCCGGTAGCCCGATCGCGTGCGCAGCAGCACTGGCGGTACTGGACGTGTTTGAAAAAGAACACCTGCTTGAACGTAGCCGCGCGCTGGGCGCCCACATGACAACCCGCCTGAAAGCGCTGGCTGCCAAAGACCAGCGCATCTGCGACGTGCGCGGTTTGGGTGCCATGGTGGCGATCGAGTTGTGCAAGAACGGTGACGCGCACCAGCGCAGTGCCGAGCTGGCCAAAGCGCTGGCGACAGAAGCCACGAAACGCGGCCTGATTCTGCTGACCTGCGGCACCTACGGCAACGTGGTGCGCATCCTGGTGCCGCTGACCGCCAGCGACGCGATCGTCGATGAGGGCCTGGACATCATTGAAGCCAGTTTGGCAGTGATTGCCTGACTGGCACAATCTTTGCATAAAAAAACAGCTTGTAGCCCTTGTCCAGCAAGCTCAATACGCTTTTGAAAGAGTAGCAAAGAATGGCCGTGCCTGAACCCCTTGTTCGCTTCTGTGGTGTCCAAAAATCCTACGATGGCAACACGCTGGTGGTGAGTGACCTGAATCTGGAGAT
>JAQTSL010000231.1 GCA_028711355.1 Rhodoferax sp. | reverse complement strand
AGGGGGTTCATAGTTCGGCTGCGCGCAAGCGTACCCAGACCAGCAAGTTTGAGCAAAACCTGATGTTTGTGGCGGGGTTGGGCATTTTGGTGATGGTGCCGGTGTTCAAAACGGTCACGCACCTGCCGCCGTTCATGGGTATTTTGTTTGGTTTGGGCATCTTGTGGCTGGTCGGTGACCTGGTTCACCGCAACAAGGGCGCCGACGACCGCGCACCGCTAACGCTGGTGCATGCGCTGACCAAGATCGACATGAGTTCGATCGTGTTTTTTATCGGTATTTTGTTGGCGGTGGCCACACTCGAACACACCCATATCCTGACCAGCTTGGCGCAGTGGATGGACCAGGCGGTCGGCCGGCTCGACGTCATCGTGATGCTGATTGGTTTGGTCAGCGCGGTGGTGGACAACGTGCCGCTGGTGGCGGCTTCGATGGGCATGTACGACATGACCACGCATCCGGCCGACAGCTTTTTGTGGGAGTTCATGGCGTACTGCGCCGGCACCGGTGGCTCGATCTTGATCATTGGCTCGGCGGCCGGTGTAGCCGCCATGGGGCTGGAGAAAATTGATTTTTTCTGGTACATGAAGCGCATCAGTTGGCTGGCGCTGATCGGCTACCTTGGTGGCGCGTTCTTCTACATCGCCGAGCGCAATATTTTTGGCTGAGGCCCGGCAGCGTTTGCATGAAAAAGCCCGCCATTCTGGTTGCCCGCGCGGTTTTTCCCGAGGTTCTGACGCAACTTGAGCAACATTTTGAAGTTGCCGCCAACCAGGGCGACACGCTGTGGACTCCCGCAGAGCTGATCGAGCGGTTGCAAGGCAAGCAGGGCGCCTTCACCACCGGCAGCGAGCGCATTGACGCCGCGCTGCTGGCGGCCTGCCCGGAACTCAAAATTTGCGCCAACATGGCGGTCGGCTACAACAACTTTGACCTGGCCGCCATGACCGACGCCGGTGTCAAGGCCAGCAACACGCCCGACGTGCTGACCGAAACCACGGCCGACTTTGGTTTTGCCCTGCTCATGGCCACGGCGCGGCGTATGGCCGAGAGCGAACACTTTTTGCGTGCCGGACGGTGGAAAAGCTGGCGCTACGATCTGTTTGCCGGGGCTGAGGTGCACGGCAGCACGCTGGGGATTCTGGGCATGGGCCGTATCGGGCAGGGCATTGCCAAACGCGGCGCTCATGGCTTTGGCATGAAGGTGATTTACCACAACCGCTCGCGTCTGGATGCGGCCACTGAAGTCCTTTGTGGTGCCAGTTATGTCAGCAAGGCAGACTTGCTCAAACAGGCCGACCATTTGATGCTGGTGTTGCCGTATTCGCCCGAGGCGCAGCATGCCATCGGTGCGACCGAGCTGGCGCAGATGAAACCCACCGCGACGCTGGTCAACATCGCGCGCGGCGGCATTGTCGATGACGCGGCGCTGGCGCAGGCGCTGAAAAACCGGGTAATTGCTGCGGCCGGGCTCGACGTGTTTGAGGGCGAACCCGCCCTGCACCCAGACCTGCTGACCGTGCCGAACGTGGTGCTAACGCCGCACATTGCCAGCGCCACGTTGCCCACCCGCCGTGCCATGGCGCAGTTGGCGGCCGACAACCTGGTCGGGTTTTTGCTGCACGGCAAGGCGCTGACCCCTTTAAATTAGCGTGAAAGAAGAAGTTGTCATACCGGGCCATGACCCGGTATCCATGAATTTGGAGCCATGGATTGCCGATCGGGGGCCGCTTGTGACAGCCTTCCTTCATGCTTTGGAGCGGCTGGTCTGCTATGAAAGTTGGCGTAGGCGGTAGCTGAATTGGGGTCAGATCCGGCCGCGCAGCGGAACGGCTCTGACCCCAATTCAGCGGCTTGTGTGCCACAGATCCGGCCGCGCAGCGGAACGGCTCTGACCCCAATTCAGCGGCTTGTGTGCCACAGATCCGGCCGCGCAGCGGAACGGCTCTGACCCCAATTCAGCGGCTTGTACGCCACAATGACGCCAAAGGAGCTCTGACAACGTGAATGATCTGGTACTTTGGTTGGTGTTGGCGGTAGGTGGCGTGAACGCGTTGCTGTTGCTGGTGTTGTGGTGGCGCGGGCGCGGCAGTGCTGCTGCCAGCGCCGAGCAGGTGGCGCAACAAGCGCAACAAGCTCAGTTTCAGGCCAGCTTGCTGGCTAACCAGCAAGCGCTGGTGGAGCGGGTTACCGCCAGTGCCGAGCGGCTGGAGCGTGAACTGCGCCGTGAGGTGCAAGACAGCGGCCGCAATGGTCGGCAAGAGCTGGCGCAGCACCTGGCCACCTTTCAGCAGACGCTGGTGCAGCAAAGTGCCGAGGCCACGCGCACGCAAAATGCCCAAATTGATGCCTTTGGCCAGCAACTGGCCTTGCTGCAAAAGACCTTGCAAGACACACTGGCCAGCCAGCTCTCGGGCGTGAGCGAAGCCAACGCGCGGCGCATGGGAGAAATCCGTGAAACGCTGGAAAGGCAATTGTCGCAACTACAAACCAGCAACGCCGCCAATCTTGACGAGATGCGTGCCACGGTCGATGAAAAACTGCAATCCACCTTGCAGCAGCGCCTGGGCGAAAGCTTTAAGCAGGTAGCCGACCGGCTGGAGCAGGTGCACAAGGGCTTGGGCGAAATGCAGACGCTGGCGCAAGGTGTGGGCGACCTGAAACACCTGCTGACCAACGTCAAAACGCGCGGCATTTTTGGCGAAGCGCAACTCGCCAGTCTGCTGGAACAGGTGTTTGTGCCGGATCAGTACGCGGTGCAAGTCGCCACCCGGCCGGGTAGCAAAAACGTGGTGGACTTTGCCATCAAGCTGCCGGGCAAGTCGGACGATGGCGCGCCGCTGTGGCTGCCGATCGATGCCAAGTTTCCGAATGAAGATTACGAACGTCTGCTCGATGCCCAGGGCCGCGCCGACGCCGTGCAGGCCGAGCTGGCGGGCAAAGCGCTGGAGCAGCGCATTCGCCTCGAAGCCAAATCCATCGCCGACAAATACGTTGAGCCGCCATACACCACCGACTTTGCCATTTTGTTTTTACCAACCGAAGGCCTGTACGCCGAGGTGTTGCGCCGCCCCGGCTTGATGCAAGCCTTGCAGAGCGACCACCGCATCACCCTGGCCGGGCCGACCACCTTGCTGGCCATGCTCAGTTCTTTGCAAATGGGTTTCAGAACGTTGGCGCTGGAAAAGCGCTCCAGCGAGGTCTGGCAGGTGCTGGGCGCGGTCAAGACCGAATTTGGCAAGTTTGGTGATGTGCTGGCCAAGGTCAAGGCGCAGACCGAAACGGTCTTGAAAACCATCGACGGCGCGCAAACCCGCAGCCGCGCCATGGGCCGCGCGCTCAAAACTGTCGAGGCCTTGCCAGACAGCGACAGCGCCGCTCTGATCGAGCTCGACTCAGCGCTGCTTGCGGCTACGACGGACCAAGCTGGCGGTTATGACAGTCCGTAAAAGCGAGCAATGATGTCCCAGGCGGTTTGCGGTTCGTCAACGTAGTGAAACAGATGCAGATCCTCTGGCGCAATCACGCCTTCTTCGATCATCGCCTCGACGTTGATCAGGCGCTGCCAGTAGGCGCTGCCAAACAGCACGATCGGCACTGGCTGCGCTTTTTTGGTTTGCACCAGGGTGATCACTTCAAATAATTCGTCCAACGTGCCAAAGCCGCCGGGGAACGCCACCAACGCTTTGGCGCGCATCATGAAGTGCATTTTGCGCATGGCAAAGTAGTGAAACTTGAAGCTCAAACTGGGCGTGACATACGGGTTGGCGTGCTGCTCATGCGGCAGCGCGATGTTCAGCCCGATGGTCGGCGCACCGGCCTCGTGGGCGCCGCGGTTGGCCGCTTCCATGATGCCGGGGCCACCGCCGGTGCAGATATACAGACGCTGCTCTGGGGTCTGGTTAGCACTGTAGTCGGCCACCAGACGGGCAAACTGGCGCGCTTGATCGTAGTGGCGTGCGTTGCGCACCTGGCGTTGGGCCACAGCTTGCGCCTGCGGATTGTCGCCAGCCCGGGCCAACTGGTCTTGCGCCTGTTCGGGCGAGACAAAGCGCGCGCTGCCAAATACCACCACGGTGTTGTGCACCCCCTGCTCGGTCTGGTCCAGGTCGGGCTTGAGCATTTCAAGCTGGATACGGATGCCGCGTGCTTCGCGGCGCAACAAAAATTCTGGATCGGCAAACGCCAGACGGTGCGCGTTGGGCTTGAGCACGGTGGTATCGGCCGGGTGTTTGAGCACGTCGGCCCAGGCGTCGGCCATGCGCTGTTCGGTCAGCAGGTTGGGCAGCGGTTGCGTGTTTTCCATCAGGTGATCCAGTGGGGCCAAAAAAAAGGCTTCGCGCAGGAAGCCTTGGTCGCTTGGGAAGCGGTGGTGCTTACACGCGCTTGCGGTATTCGCCGGTGCGAGTGTCGATTTCAACCTTGTCGCCTTGCGCCACGAAGATTGGCACGCCGATGTTGAAGCCGGTGGCAATCTTGGCCGGCTTCAACACCTTGCCAGAGGTGTCACCCTTGACGGCGGGCTCGGTCCAGGTGATTTCACGTACCACACTGGTGGGCAGCTCGACCGAAATCGCCTTGCCTTCGTAAAACACTACTTCGACCGGCATGCCGTCTTCAAGGTAATTGAGCGAATCGCCCATGTTTTCGGCTTCAACTTCATATTGGTTATATTCCTCGTCCATGCAGACGTACATCGGGTCGGCAAAGTAGGAATAGGTGCAGTCTTTCTTTTCCAGAATGACCTGGTCGAGCTTGTCGTCGGCCTTATAGACAAGTTCGGTGTTGAAGTTGGCGATCAGGCTTTTGAGTTTCATGCGCACGGTGGCCGAGTTGCGCCCGCCACGGCTGTATTCGGTTTTCAGGACGACCATCGGGTCTTTGCCGTTCATGATGACGTTGCCGGCGCGAATTTCTTGAGCGATTTTCATAATCAAAGAGTTTGGGTAGGCCGCGTTGGGGCGGCGAGAGTCGGTCTGGACGGGGCAGCACAGGATGCCCTGATCCAGCAAACCGGCGATTTTAATGTGTTTTTTGGGCCGGATCAGCTCCGTGTGATTGGTTTGACCGGCACAGCGTCACGCTGGCGCAGGCGATCTGGGTGCTTGTCCGGCGGCCTCCAGGGTCAGCCGCCGGGATTGCAACTCGCGATAGCGTGGTAGGGCAGCCGGGTCGGTCTTGGCCGCTGCAATGGCCGCTGTTTCATCGACTTTGAGTTGTTCGATCAGCATCCGGTTGAGCAGACGGCGCAATTCGTTACTCGCCTCGGCGCTGCTGTCGCCCGCATCGTCCGGGGCACCCTCGGTCAGCCCTTGGCCAGACATCAGTTGCAGCGCGTAGGCCTGGGACGGGTGCTCTTGCAGCCCGGCACGTAGCACCGCCCAGGGCTGTGCGCCATGTTCGTGATGCTGCGCCTCCAGCCAGACAAACAAGGGCCCATGCGGTGCCCCCAGACCACACAACAACGCCTGATCTTCACTGGTCAACGTTTCGATCGCAGCCATATTGGACAGCAGAATACGGGCGGCGTGGTCGGCGCGGGCGGCGGGCTGGCGGCTGCTTGATCGGGGCCGCTGGCTGGTCTTGGGGGTTGCAGCGCCCTGGTCCCGGTAAGCCGGCGTGACGCGCTCGCTGGCTGGTTTGTTGGCGCTTTTGCGCGCACCGCGCGCCGCTGCGTGTTGCCAGACGTCCAGCAATTCCCGATTTGACAACTGCACCAATTCGGCGATTTCGGTCAGTAATTGTTGCTTGAGCGCGCCCGCTGGCATCGCCTCCCACAGCGGCTTGGCGTTGCTGGCGAAGTGGGCGCGGCCTTCGGCCGTTTGCAGGTCGCAGCCGTCGCGCGCGGCATCGACTAAAAACTGGCTCAGCGGGATTGACTCTGAGACAAAGCGGGCAAA